>CAUPZK010000005.1:0-78074 GCA_963515835.1 uncultured Aggregatibacter sp. | reverse complement strand
GTTTAAAAACGACCGCACTTTTAGAGTCCGGCCTTGAGACTGGCTTCAATAAACCGATCCAAATCACCGTCTAATACGGCTTGTGTATTGCGGTTCTCTACACCGGTACGTAAATCTTTAATACGAGAATCATCTAACACATAAGAACGAATTTGGCTGCCCCAGCCGATGTCGGATTTGTTGTCTTCCATGGCTTGTTTATCGGCATTTTTCTTTTGCAATTCCAATTCGTACAACTTCGCTTTCAGTTGTTTCATTGCCTGATCTTTGTTCTTGTGTTGGGAACGATCGTTCTGACATTGCACCACAATGCCGCTTGGCATGTGGGTTATGCGCACAGCACTTTCGGTTTTGTTCACATGCTGACCGCCGGCGCCGGAGGCGCGATACACATCGATACGCAAATCGGCAGGATTGATTTCGATATCAATATCATCGTCAATTTCAGGATAGACGAAAGCCGCACTGAAAGAGGTATGACGACGGTTATTGGAGTCAAACGGGCTTTTACGCACCAAACGGTGAATACCGGTTTCTGTGCGTAACCAACCGAAGGCGTATTCGCCGCTAACACGGATCGTCGCCGATTTAACGCCGGCCACATCGCCGTCGGAGACTTCCATTAATTCGGTTTTGAATCCTTTGCTTTCTGCCCAACGCAAATACATACGAAGTAACATTTCCGTCCAGTCTTGCGCTTCGGTACCGCCCGATCCGGCTTGTAAATCCACATAGCAATCACACGCATCGTGTTCGCCGCTGAACATACGGCGAAATTCCAGTTTGGCGAGTTGTTGTTCTAGTTCGTTTAATTCGGCAACGGCTTCGTTGAAAGTGTCTTCGTCTTCCGCTTCTACGGCGAGTTCCAACAAGCCGTCCACATCTTCCAAGCCTTGCTCTAAATTTTTAATGGTGTTAACTACCTGTTCTAAAGAAACGCGCTCTTTGCCGAGTGCCTGCGCTTTGTCTGCGTCGTTCCATACATCAGGCTGTTCCAATTCGGCGTTGACTTCTTCTAAACGCTCGGTTTTGGCGTCGAAGTCAAAGATACCCCCGAAGCACCGAAGTGCGGTCGGTTAAATCGGCGATTTTATTTTTGATAGGATTGATTTCAAACATGATAATTAAATGTGTTTAAAGACTAAATTAAGTGCGGAATTATAAGGGATTTTGCGGGGATTTGGTAGGTGATGGAATAATAAAAAACCTTATTCATAAGGAATGAATAAGGTTTTTTATTGATTTAACTTAAAACTGAATTACTCGTCAGCAGGGAATTTTTCTTCTAATTGATCTGCTAATTTGTCAATAGCATCCTCTTTTGCGTTTGCTTTTGCGACAGCTTCAGGAACTTTACCGGCATTGTCAGTAGATGGTGCTTTGACTTGAGATAAAATTAGTTGAGCTACTTCTTTTTCAGCATTTACATATTCTTTATACATAGCAACAAGTGGTGAAACTTCTTCACTTTTAATGCCTAATGCTTCTAATTCAGCTACATGTTCTGCTGCTTTTTTATCAAATTCTGTAACAGCAGTTTCAGTTGCGGCCGCATTGCTACTTGCAGAGGCTGTAGCAATTGCATCAAAACTTGCTTCAAGTTTTTGGCCGGCTGTTTCTTGCCAAGCTTTAAATTTTTTTACTTCTTCAGCTTGTTGAGACGCAGCGAATGCGCTAACGGAAACTAATGTGAGTGCAGATACTGCAGCGACTTTGAAAAGTTTTTTCATTAGGATCACCTCTTATGAGTAAATTTAAAATGTAAAGTTGTTGTACAAGAAAGCTTGTACGCTTTTTAGAATATAAAAAGTTGAGCGTTATAGTCAAGTATTTTATTGGGTTAGTATAATGCGCCCAATTTTGCATAAGCTGCCAATTGCTTTTATAATTCGCACTTCTTTTAACTATTTCACAATTTAGGAACAAAAAATGAAAAAAATTATTACCGCACTTTCTCTTTTTGCGATTTCTGTGGGGGCAACCGCAAACGATGCCGTGTTGAAAAGTAAGCTGGAAAAATTAGGTGCAAAAGATATTGAAATTCAAACCTCACCGATTAAGGGATTGAAAACCGTTGTAAGCGATCAAGGTATTTTTTACGCCAGCGAAGATGGCGATTATTTAGTTCAAGGTAAAATTTATAAACTTACCGACAAAGGCATTAGCAACGTTTCTAATAAATTGCTGATGGAGAAAGTCAATGCATTGAAAGACGAAATGATTGTCTATCCAGCAAAAAACGAAAAGCATGTTGTCACCGTGTTCATGGATATTACCTGCCATTACTGCCATTTATTACACCAACAAATCAAAGAATATAACGATTTAGGTATTACTATACGCTATTTGGCGTTCCCGCGTGGTGGTTTGGATAATCAAACAGCACGTCAAATGGAAGCGATTTGGACGGCAAAAGATCCTATGTTCGCTTTGAATGAAGCGGAAAAAGGGCATTTACCGCAAGAATTGAAAACCCCGAATATGGTGAAAAAACATTATATGCTTGGTATGCAACTGGGTGTCACCGGTACACCGACAATTATTACATCTGAAGGTGATGTTATCGGTGGTTATTTGAAACCAGCTGATTTACTTGCTGCCTTAGAAGGTTAATGCAAGGTCATCCGTGCAAAAACGTATCTTACGCCGCGATGTGCCGGCAGGCGATAAACTCTGTGACGATCCCTTGTTGGATCGTCTTTATCGTTCACGCCATATTAAAAACGCCAACCAATTAGACCGCACTTTAAATGCTATGCACCATCCAAATCTCATGTCAGGTGTGGATGTTGCGGTAGAACACCTCTTTGAAGCCTATCAAAAACAACAGAACATCGTCATTGTGGGCGATTTTGATGCCGACGGTGCAACCAGTACGGCCTTGGCGGTGCTTGCCCTACGTCAGCTGGGCTTTGCCAACGTGACCTATTTAGTGCCGAATCGTTTTGAACAAGGCTATGGTTTAAGTGTAGCCGTCGCAAAAGAGGCTTTGGCACTTGGCGTTGAGTTGTTAATGACCGTGGATAACGGTGTTTCTTCCCATGAGGGCGTCGCCTTTTTAAAGGCGCAAGGTGTGAAAGTGATCGTCACCGATCACCACTTGCCACCGGAAACGCTGCCGAACGCCGATGCCATTGTGAACCCGAATTTGGCGCATTGCGGTTTTCCCTCCAAACATCTGGCGGGTGTGGGAGTTACTTTTTATCTTATGCTTGCCTTGCGGGCAAAATTCCGTGAACTTGGTCTATTTGATGCCAAAAATCAGCCGAATTTCACGGAATTGTTAGATTTGGTGGCGTTAGGCACAGTATCCGATGTGGTGCCATTAGATCAAAATAACCGCATTTTAGTCTATCAAGGCATTGCCCGTATTCGCGCTGAACGCTGTCGATGCGGCATTCTTGCATTGGCAGAAGTGGCGAAGCGGGATGTGACCCGTTTTGTGGCGGCAGATTTAGGGTTTTCCATTGGCCCACGTTTAAATGCGGCGGGACGGCTGGATAATATGTCCGTGGGCGTGGAGCTTTTGTTAGCCGAAAACATGGAAACGGCTCGCGCGTTGGCATTAGAGCTGGATGGGTTAAATCAAGCGCGCAAAGAAATTGAGCAAGGCATGAAGTTAGAAGCTTTAACCATCTGCCAAAATTTGTTTGCAAATGCCACCGCACTTGAAACAGACATTCCACATTCTATTTTGTTGTATCAATCGGATTGGCACCAAGGTGTGCTTGGGATTCTCGCCTCACGCATTAAAGAACAGTTTCACCGCCCGGTGATTGCGTTTGCTCAAGATCAAGCAGGCATCTTAAAAGGGTCTGCACGTTCCATCCCCGGCTTACATATTCGTGATGTGCTGGAACGGGTTTATTCACAGCATCCGGATTTGATCCTTAAATTTGGCGGACATGCCATGGCGGCAGGATTAAGTATTCCGGAAAGTCGCTTTGACGATTTTCGTCAGATTTTTAATCAGACGGTCAGCGAATTATTGGCGGAAGATCAATTACAAGGCACGATTTGGACTGACGGCGAATTAAATGCGAACTTGTTAAACTTGGCAACGGCAGAAACCTTACGTCAAGGTGGTCCTTGGGGACAAGCATTTCCTGAACCCATGTTTGATGGTGAGTTTAAAATTTTGCAACAACGCTTAGTGGGCGAAAAACACTTGAAAATGATGGTAGAACCCAAACTGGGCGGACCTTTGTTAGATGCTATCGCCTTTAACATTGATACGCGCTATTATCCTGATTTATCTATAAAAACCGCAAGATTTGCGTATAAATTAGATATCAATGAATTTCGTGGTAATCGCGATCTTCAGTTGTTAGTGGATTATATTGAACCATTGGAAAGTTAGGCACATGATGTCACGGGTCGGATTGCTCATCGTCTTATTCTTTGTCAGCGGATTTGCCGTTGCGCAAGAAAGCGTGTCTCATCTGCCTGCAGCAGATGAAGCCAATCACCCGTTTGAAGATGGCAAAGATTATTTTTCCTATCAAGAACCGATAACGCTTCCGCCTCGGGAAGATAATCGCATCCCGATTCAATTCTTTTTTGATTACGATTGTCGCGTTTGCTCTTCTGCCCAAGACATTCTTGAACTTTATAGTCAAATTAACCGCGATCGCGTGGTATTCAGTGAATATCCGGTGGCAACAGCCAAAGCGCGTTTTTCTGCGACGGTTTTTTACAGTCTACAGGCGTTAAATGCCGACAATGTATCCTCTGCATTAATGTTTGAAACGGCTGAAAAAAGCCAATATATCAAACTTGCTCAACAGGAAAATCTATTGACTTGGCTTGAGCAGCAAGGCATTGAGCGAAACCGTTTTTTACAAACCTATTCTTCAGAGCAAATTAAACAACAGGTGGATGCAGCAATACGTTTAACCGAAGATTACGGTGTGTTTACGTTTCCTTATGTCATTATTGACGGCAAATATGTGTTGACCGCGAGCACCTTATATAATGATGATTATGCCCTCGCGGTATTAGATTTTTTAATTAACAAAAAACAATAGCAAACCAGCACAAAGGATATTTATGAAAATCGGTATTGTTGGCGCAATGGCGCAAGAAGTAGAAATTTTAGTCAATTTAATGACAGATAAGATCGTGACAAAATTGGCTTCCGGCACGATTTATGAAGGCAACATGCAAGGAAAACAGGTTGCCTTGTTGCAATCCGGTATCGGCAAAGTCGCGGCTGCCATGGGCACGACCGCGTTATTGCAATTAACTCAGCCGGATCTTGTGATTAACACCGGTTCTGCCGGTGGCGTGGCGGAAGGTTTGAACATCGGTGATGTGATTGTTTCCACTGAAACGCAATATCATGATGCGGATGTGACGGCTTTCGGTTATGCCAAAGGGCAGTTGCCTGCATGCCCGGTCAGTTTTGTGTCTGATACCAAACTTGTCGAACTGGCAGAGCGCGTTGCCACGCAATTAGGGCAACATGTAAAACGTGGTTTGATTTGTTCCGGCGACAGTTTTATTCAAGGTGGTGAACGGTTGGCACAAATTAAGCAGGATTTCCCGAAGGTGATTGCCGTGGAAATGGAAGCCACTGCGATTGCGCAAGTTTGTCACGCGTTTAATGTGCCTTTTGTGGTGGTTCGCGCGATTTCTGATGCAGGGGATGGCAAAGCGAATATGTCCTTTGAAGAATTCCTTCCATTGGCGGCGAAACAATCTTCTGACATGATCGTTGCCATGTTGGCAGAATTGAATTAATCCTTTCTTTCCGCGTGCGGTTTTCATCGCACGCGGATTCAGCTCCCTCCCGACCACGCTCTCATTTTTCGTCTGTTTTTCTAAAAAATACTTGATTCTGGAGTGACTCCATATTTTACCATGGTTCAAAATCAACAATAAAAGGAGACATCAAATGAGATTTCTAAAAATAAGTGTAATTTGCACCGCACTTTTCGCTGCATCCCTTGCTAACGCCCATAACGTTTGGTTGGAGCCGGTTAAGGACGCCAATACTGCGGGACAATATGTGGTGAAATTCGGCCATGAACAGACCGAAACTTACCCTGAACAAAAATTGAAAGCGGTTAAATTGTTGGATAGTAAAGGCAATGTCACTAACGCAAGCTACCAATTTAAAGAAGGCGAAGCTTATCTTAATGCGGAGAAAGCCTCACAAGTGTTTATTCGTTTTGATAACGGTGTTTGGTCTAAATTGCCAAGCGGCAAATATGTAGAAAAAACCAAACAACAAGAACCGACAGCCGAACTTTCTGTGAATCCGGTGAAATTCGGTAAAGCCGTATTACAGTGGGACGAACAAGCGATGAAAGCACACGGCATGGAATACGAATTGGTGCCACAAGCGCAACCAAAAGCCGGAAAACCATTGCAGATTTTAGTGTTACATAAAGGCAAACCGGTGAAAGACATTAAAGTGGGATTGGGCGAAGATGCGCCGTTCAACTTAACCAACGACAAAGGTATTGCTGAATTTACACCACAAGCAGGTGACAACAAAGTTTGGGCTGAATTTGAGGAAAATGTTAAAGACAATCCGGATTACGATCGCCGCTCAGTGGAATATATGCTGACCTTTGATGCCGAGTAATCAAATGAAAAAAGCGTTGCGTATTCTGACCGCACTTTTTCCTTTGTTGGTTGCCCCTCATGCGTTGGCGCACGCACTTTATGTGTTCGCCCAGTATGATGGGCAAACTGTCACGGGAAAATCCTATTATTCCGATATGACCCCTGCCGCGGAAACCTATGTGGAGGTTTTACGTCATGGGGAAAATCAGCCATTGATGACGGGGAAAACAGACAACCGTGGTTATTTTTATTTTCCGTTAGTGGTCGAACCGAAAGTTGCCTTGAAAGTGGTGGTAGAAGGGGAAGAAGGGCATCGTGCGGCAGTGGTGGCGGATCGCATCACTGCGACACCAAGTACGCCAACGCAAGCAAGCGATGAAAGCCTGTTACTGTTGCGGGGGGATATTGCGCAGTTACGCGACAAAATTTACCTGCATGATATTTTAGGCGGTATGGGTTACATCGTAGGCATTGCGGGCATTGTCGCTTGGTTAAGCGCCCGTAAATTAAGAAAAGGGCGTTAATCATGCATTTGTCGGAAGGCGTATTGCATACGCCGGTGTTATTAGCGGGCGTTGCTTTGGCGGGAGTCGGTGTCGCTGTCGGATTACGTCGTTTAGAGAGTGATCGTTTGCCTCTAACGGCGTTATTTGCGGCGGCATTTTTTGTTGCAGGTACCATTCATGTTCCCGTGGGCATCGGCAGCGTTCACTTGATTTTAAATGGCATGGCAGGTTTATTTCTTGGCTGGGCAGTCTTCCCGGCTTTTCTTATTGCCTTATTGTTACAAGTGCTGTTCTTCTCTTTTGGCGGCTTTGCCGTATTGGGCGTGAATTTATGTGTCATGGCATTGCCGGCGGTCGCGGCGCATTATTTATTGCGTGGTTATTTAAAGACGGATATGGGACCTATGGCAAAACTGATTACCGGCTTGGGCGCAGGCATTATTGGTGTCGGTGGCGCCGGCGCATTAGCCTCTCTTGTCTTGGCGTTGGACGGTGGCAAACATTATCAGGATTTAATCGCCTTATTGCTGTTGTCACATTTACCGGTATTCGTGTTAGACAGTATGATCAGCTACGGTGTGATTTCTCTCCTCAGCAAAATGTACCCGAGTGCATTACAATCTATTGGCACGTCACTGAACGTTGACGATACCAAACGGTGCGTACAATGAGCCCCGTTTTTCAGCGTTTTTTTCCACCTCGCTTTTTTGCCCCTCACTTGCGCCTGATTTATCTATTCCTTTGGGGCTTGGTGATCAGCGCCTTGTCGAATCTCTCCTTGTTGCTATGGTTAAACGGAATCGCCTTAATCTTATGGATAATCTTGATTTATCGTTGTCGTGATCCTTATTTTCCTTATCTAAAACGTTGGCTGGTATTCAACATTTTTACTTTATTGCTTTGGGCAACCTTAAGTTGGCGTATCGGCGCTGATGGTGTTGAACTTAATCCCGAGGGTATGGAAACAGCGCTGTTAATTAGCTTACGCATGAACCTGTTGTTGTTTTCTTTATGGCTACTGTTATGGAAAATGAATGATGCCGTATTGGTACAAGCTATCGGGAAATTGCCGTTGCCGCCTAAGCTGATTTGGCTGTTTGTATTGACGGTGCGCTATATTGCGCTGTTAGGCGAATTACAACAGAAAATGGATTTGGCGATGCGTGCGCGAGGGTATCATGCCGGATTGAATCGCCGAACGTTATATGTCACGGCACAACGGGTCGCGCTGTTACTGGTGCATGCTTTACTCAAAGCCGAGACAGCGCAAATCGCGCTCAAATGCCGTGGTTTTCGCTTTGGTGAAAAGACAAATTTAAGTGGGGAAAAATGACGGTTTTACAAGTCAATGGATTGCAAATTAAACGAGGTGAACGGCAGATTATCGACAATCTGTCTTTTCAAATTGAAGCAGAACAACGTTTTTTCGTGCAGGGCGAAATCGGCACAGGCAAAACCACCTTATTGCTTGCTTTGTTAGGCTTTGTGCCTGTTGCTCGCGGTGAGATTCGTCTATTCGGGCAATTGTGTCGGGAAGAAAAGGATTTTGCGCCTTTTCGTGGCACCGTAGGGCTTTGTTTTCAGCACGCCGATGATCAACTGTTTGGGCCCACTGTGTTGGACGATGTTGCCTTCGGGCCGTTAAATCAGGGCTTGTCTCACCAACAGGCGTATGCGGTGGCTTTACAGCAACTGGAACGCTTAGGGATTGCTCATTTGCAGGATCGCACCGTACATACGTTGTCCGGCGGGGAAAAAAATTTCACGGCATTGGCAGGCGTGTTAGCGATGCAACCGAAAATGTTATTGTTAGACGAGCCGACTAACGGATTGGATCGTAAAAATACCGAAAAACTGACCGCACTTTTGCGTGAGCTCTCACTGCCTATGTTGGTGGCGTCTCATCATCAAGGATTTACGGCTGAATTGGCTGATGATGTTCTGACTTTATGATCTCAATCAACCCGAAAAATCAAAGGTTGTGCTACCCTAGCAAGGTTTTTTGTAACCAGATCGTTAAGGGGCAATATTATGTGTACAACTTGTGGTTGTGGACATCCGGAACAAGTCAGAATCGGTGAGGTAGCACATGCTCATCATGACTATGACGGCACACAAAGTGCGGTCAAAAATCCGAACTTTTCTCACTTCAAATTTCACTCGGTAGAATCGGCTTCTGAAGCCAATGAAACACAAAAACGCCTGTTGAAAGTGGAACAGGACGTGTTAGGTAAAAATAATCAAATCGCGGCGCACAACCGCTTTCTTTTCCAGCAACAACATATTCTTGCACTGAATTTGGTGTCCAGCCCGGGTTCCGGCAAAACCACCTTGCTCACCACCACGTTAAATGCACTAAAAAATGACCGCAGTTGTTATGTGATCGAAGGGGATCAACAAACGGAAAATGATGCGGAGCGTATTCGTGCCACCGGTGTCGCGGCGATTCAAGTCAACACGGGCAAGGGCTGTCATTTAGATGCACAGATGATCAATGACGCCTTGTTCAAACTTGAGCCGAAACAAGACAGCCTACTGTTTATTGAAAACGTGGGTAACTTGGTTTGCCCGTCAGAATTTGATTTAGGCGAAAAAGCCAAAGTGGTGATTTTGTCTGTCACCGAAGGTGAAGACAAACCGCTGAAATACCCGCACATGTTTGCGGCGTCTAAGTTAATGATTTTAAATAAAGTCGATTTATTGCCATACCTTCATTTTGATGTGGAAAAATGTATTGCTTACGCCAAACAAGTGAACCCGCAAATTGACGTGATTCAACTTTCTGCGACCACCGGCGAAGGCTTAAAAGCTTGGTTGGATTGGTTACAGGCACAATAAGGATTGTGGAACAAAATGCAGTTTATTGATGAGTTTCGTGATCCGAAATTAGCCAAAAGTTTAGTCAATCGCCTGAATGAATTAATGGCGAAATTGCCGCAATATACAGCGGAGAATCCGCTCTATTTAATGGAAGTTTGCGGCGGGCATACGCATACCATTTTTAAATTTGGTTTAGATCGTTTGTTGCCGAAAAGCATTGAGTTTATCCATGGTCCCGGTTGCCCTGTATGTGTCTTGCCGATGGGACGCATTGACGTGTGCATTGAAATTGCGCAGAAATCGGATGTCATTTTCTGTACTTTTGGCGATGCTATGCGGGTGAAAGGGCGCCGTGGTTCCTTGTTGGAAGCCAAAGCGAAAGGCGCCGATGTACGCATCGTGTATTCACCGTTGGATGCGATGAATATTGCCGTGAACAATCCTGACAAAAAAGTGGTGTTCTTTTCTCTTGGTTTTGAAACCACCATGCCAAGTGCCGCGGTGACTTTGCAGCAGGCGAATAAATTAAATATTCAGAATTTCTGGGTGGTCTGCCAAAACATTACCATCATTCCAACGCTACACAGTTTGCTTTCACAAGATTATGTGAAAATTGACGGCTTCCTTGCGCCCGGTCATGTGAGCATGGTAATTGGTACATCGCCTTATCAATCTATCGTGGATAAATACCACAAACCTTTTGTCATCACGGGCTTTGAGCCGTTAGACATTTTGCAAGCCATCGTCATGTTGGTGCAGCAATTTGTGGACGGACGTTGCGAAATTGAAAATCAATATAAACGTATCGTGCATTCCGAAGGTAACTTGCTGGCGCAACAAGCCATGCGTGAAGTGTTCCAACTGAAAAAATCCAGCGAATGGCGCGGTTTGGGCGAAATTGAAGAGTCGGGTGTAGAGCTGACCGACGCTTATAAACGCTTTGATGCGGAAGTGTATTTCCACAGCCAACCGCAACAAGTGGCAGATGACCCGAATTCTCGTTGCGGCGACGTGCTCACCGGCAAATGTAAACCTTCAGATTGCCCGTTATTTGGCACGCAATGTAACCCGGACAATGCTTATGGCGCGTTGATGGTCTCCTCAGAAGGGGCGTGCGCCGCCTACTATCAATATCGGAGAGAATAATGACAGATTTCATTACCATGGCACACGGCAACGGCGGCGGTGCCATGCAAAAACTCATTCAGGACTATTTCGTCGAAGCCTTTGATAATCCCATTCTTGCACAAGGGGAAGACCAAGCCCGTTTACCCTTAGCAGAACTTATGGCACAAGGGGAACAGCTTTCTTTTAGTACCGACAGTTTCGTTATCGACCCGATTTTCTTTCCCGGTGGCAATATCGGCAAACTTGCTGTGTGCGGCACGTTAAACGATGTGGCGGTGTGTGGTGCCATGCCGAAATATCTCTCTTGCGGTTTTATTTTAGAAGAAGGCTTGCCCTTAGCAGAACTTAAAGACATCATTCAAGCTATGGCAAAAGCCTGCCACGCTGCCGGTGTGCAAGTGGTGACGGGTGACACTAAAGTGGTGCAAAAAGGCGCGGTGGATAAAATCTTTATTAACACCAGCGGCATCGGTGTTATTCCGCAAGGCATCGATTGGGGTATGCACCATATTGAAGCGGGCGACAAGATTATCGTCAGCGGCACCATTGGTGAACACGGCGCGACCATTCTTAATTTGCGCGAAAACCTGGGGATTCAAACGGATCTCAAAAGCGACTGCGCGGTTCTTGCACCCCTCATCGATTTATTGCGCCCCATTGAGGGCGTAAAAGCTGTGCGCGATGCCACCCGTGGCGGCGTGAATGCGGTGCTACACGAATTTGCCGCCGCCCAACAATTAGGCATGCAAATCAACGAAGACGATTTACCCATCCGCCCTGAAGTACGCGGCATTTGCGAATTGCTTGGACTGGAAGCTTTAAACTTTGCTAACGAAGGCAAATTGGTGATCATCGCCTCTCCTGAAAAAACACCCGAAATTCTGACCGCACTTCATTTACATGAATTAGGCAAAAATGCCACCGTGATTGGCGAAGTGACGACGGATAAAAAAGTCAGATTATTAGGAAGTTTCGGGCAGTCACGGTTGTTGGATTTACCGATGAATGAGCCGTTGCCAAGGATTTGTTAGGGATCTTACTTTCTTTTGCTTGCACAAAAGAAAGTAAGCAAAGAAAAGTGCACCCCAGCTTCACCGCGATTCCTCGCTCACTTGCAATTTTCTTAACGAAAATTTTCGAACTCACTACGCTCAAACAGACGAAAATTTCCTAAAAATTGCAAATCGCTCAGGCGGCTCAGATGGGGGCTGTTTTTTGAGCGTTATTGGATAAAAGTGCGGTGGGATTTGGATTGTTTTTTCAGTGAAAACGTTTGGGATTTCGACCGCACTTTTGTGCTTTAAATTCCCCAAAGGGGAATGACTATGCTTAACCTAGGGTAACTTGTTACCCTAGGCCAAAAATGGTTAGAGTGACCATGTTTAGATTAAAAGATGAGCAATAAAACATGAATCCAGTCAAAGTCCAACGGGATAAATTGCATCAACTGACGGATTTGCCGAATGTGGGAAAGGCAGTTGCAGAGGATTTGCGGAAACTGGGGATTAACACACCGCAGGATTTATTAGGGCATGATGCCTATGCCATGTATTACACACTTTGTGAGTTAACCGGTATGCAGCATGATCCTTGTATGATAGATGTCTTTTTATCTTTAACTGATTTTATGCAAGGGAATGAGCCGAAGCCTTGGTGGGCATTTACGGCGCAACGTAAGGCTTATTTATCGCAATTAAATAGACAATAACGGCATTTTCTAATGTGATCATCTTTGTTGCTAGTGTTCCCTACTATGGCGCGCGTCTCCTGATGCGTGCCTTATTTCTTGTTTTCAGCACGCGTCAGGAGACACACGCTATCGATAAAGTCTAAATGATAAAACACGCTCAAAACCCACCGCACTTTACGCATTTTTCCTCGCATAATCTGCAGCTTCGGCAATGAGTTCTTCGCTCGGTCTTTTGCCAGTGTAGAGTTCGAATTGTTCGACGGCTTGTAACACAATCACTTCCGCGCCGGAGATGGTTTGTTTGCCAAGGGCTTGGGCGGTTTTGATTAACGGTGTGTCGGCAGGTTGAGCGACCACATCAAACGCGGTTTTGGCTTGACGGATCATGGCTTCGGGGAAAGCGAGAGCGAATGCCTCTTTGCCCCCTTTCATGCCGATTGGCGTGACATTAATGAGAATGTCAGCGGTTTGATTGTCGAGGGATGAAAGGTAATCATAGCCATAAAGTGCGGCTAAATAGTTGCCTGTTTTTTCGTTACGGGCGAAGACGTTAAGTTTTTCAAAGCCGGAATGCTTAAATGCCGCCACGACTGCTTTTGCCATGCCGCCGCTGCCGTGCACGATTACTCGATCATTCTTATTCAATTGGTATTTTTCGATAAGTTTAACAATGGCAATGTAGTCGGTGTTGTAGGCGCGTAAAATGCCGTTATCGTTGACGATGGTATTGACCGATTCAATGGCTTGTGCGGAAGGCGAGATTTCATCTAAAAACGGCATACAACTTTCTTTGAACGGCATAGACACTGCGCTGCCTCGAATACCTAAAGCGCGAATGCCTTTGACGGCGTGTTCGATATCATTGGTGGTGAAGGCTTTGTAAATGAAATTCAAACCGAGTTTTTGATAAAGATAATTATGAAATGTGGTGCCGAAGTTGCCGGGACGACCGGACAGAGACATACAGAATTGGGTATCTTTGTTAAGCATAAGAAGTATTCCTTTTATAGATAAAGAACTGATGTCACGAGTATAGCAGATGCCTGCTAAAACGTTTGGAAAACCGACCGCACTTTTACGAATCATGCAAAAATAAGACGATTGAGCCCCATCTGAGTCGCCTGAGCGATTTGCAATTTTTAGGAAATTTTCTCTTGTTTGAGTGTAGCCCCTATAGATGGCGCGCGTCTCCTGACGCGTGCCTTTTCCTGGCTTACTTCGGCGCACGTCAGTTATGCGGTTTCTATCTCATTGAATTGAAAGCTGGCGATGACCGCCTGCCCCAAACTCAAGCCCCCATCTCCCATCGGAAACTGATGCGCACTCAGTACCTTAAATTCAGCTAGCTGTTCTTTTATCAATCGCCGTAATAATTGGTTATGCCATACGCCACCGGAAAGCACGATCGTTTCGCAATGATGGCGTTGCGCCTGTTGGCGAGCCAATTGAGCGAAACCTTCTGCTAACGCATAGTGAAAAATAAAGGCTTTGTCGGCGTTGGACGAATCGAGCGCAATCCAAGCTTGCCAGAAATGGGCAAGATCCAATTTATTTTCAGCGTTAAGCGGCATTAAGGTTGGAAGCTCTCTTTTATCGAATGGCAAACTGGCGAGCACCGATTGCGAGGCTAGCACTTCTAGTTGGCAGGCGGCTTCGCCTTCCCAGCTCAGTTGTGGCGGCGTGATGCCCAAGCCAAATGCCACAGCGTCAAATAAGCGTCCGGCGGAGGAAATTCGTGGGCTGTTAAGGTTGCGTTCAATGGCCTTAGTGAGCAGTTGCCAGTCGTAGTCGGCACAGGTTTGGGCGGTGATTTCTTGCCAATTTGGCACGAATTGATGCAAATGCGCTAACCAGTTGCGCCAAGGTTGTTTGGCAGCAAGATCGCCCCCCGGCAATGCTACCGCAGGTAGCCCCCCTAAATAATGGCAGTGTTTTTCATCAACCAACAGACATTCTCCGCCCCAAAGTTGTCCGTTTTCACCCATGCCGATACCGTCCAACGCAAGCCCAATAACCTGTTCATGGCAATGGTGTTCCGCCATGACGCTGACAATATGGGCGTGATGGTGGAGCACTTTTACATAAGGGATTTGGTGTTGCGCTGCCAAGCGTTTCCCTACTTCATGGGTGAAATAACCGGCGTGAGCATCAATGGCGATAAGTTCCGGTTTGAATTGGTAGATTTGGCAGAAGAGGGCGATATTCGCTTCTAATTGTGACCGCACTTTTTCGTTCGAGGTGTCGCCAATGTGTTGGCTGACGATGGCTTTATTTTGGCGCAATAAACAGAAGGTGTTTTTTAAATCAGACCCTAATGCCAGCACATTGTGTGCGCTGTGGTGATCCAACAGGGTTTCGTCAGGCACATAGCCCCTTGCGCGACGTAGGATTTCCACACCATCAAACGCCGCGCGCACTAAGGAATCGTCAGCGCGTTGCAAAATGTCGCGATTGTGGCAGAGAAAATAATCTGCCAAATCACTTAAATATTCCACCGCACTTTGATTATCCAATACCGGCGGTTGTCCGCTTGGGTTGGCAGAGGTCATCACTAATGGGCGATTCACTTCTCTCAATAATAAATGCTGTAACGGGTTGCTTGGTAGCATCACGCCGATTTCATTGAGTTGTAGCGCAATCTGTTCCGCTAATGAGGGGATTTTGTGTTTTGCCAATAGCACAATGGGTGCAGCCGTGCTGGTGAGTAAGGTGATTTCTGTTTCCGTGAGATCGTTTAAAAAAGACACATCTGGTACCATCACCGCCAAGGGTTTACTTGGGCGGTGTTTGCGGTCGCGTAGTAATTGCACGGCATCAGCCTGGGTTGCATCACAGGCAAGATGAAAACCGCCGATGCCTTTCACTGCAACGATCTTGCCTTGCCGCAAAAAAAGTGCGGTGGTTTTTATTGGTGTTTTTTCATCGATAAGCGCGCCTTCTTGATTACTTAACCAAACGTGCGGACCACAGACGGCACAAGCGTTAGGTTGCGCATGAAAACGACGGTCGGCAGGATTTTTATATTCTTCTGCACAATCTGGGCAGAGGGGAAAATCGGCCATCGAGGTGTTTTTGCGATCGTATGGAATGGCTTTAATAATGGTAAAACGCGGGCCGCAGTGGGTGCAGTTGATAAAAGGATAATGATAGCGTCGATTGGTCGGGTCAAATAACTCCTTCAAACAGGCGGGGCAAGTGGCGGCATCAGGCACGATTTGGGTATCCATGGCGTTGTTTTCGCTTTCACGGATTTCAAAGCCGTCAAAGTGCGGTGGATTTTCCCACTGTTTTTCCTGCTGTTGAATGTCGGTAATCAGCGCAAGCGGAGGCAGTTGGGTTTGCAGATCATGCAGGAATTGTTGTAGTTGCTGCGCTGTTGGCTCAAGCAGGCGGATGAGTACACCTTGCCCATCGTTGTTGACATCGCCACGGAATCTGTATCGATTCGCCAATAACCAGACGAAGGGACGAAATCCCACGCCTTGCACTTTGCCTTTTATGCGTAATTCAATGCCCTGCATATGCTTCCTGTTGCGTTTTTTATTGCTTTTAACTATGAAAAATATTTAACAGTATGAACAAGTTATTTATTTTTATCGGATTATTTTACTGGATTTAGGGCTTAGCGATGAGGTGGTTTTGCGAAAACCATTAAAAATGATGATCTTTATCAAGGAATAATTTTTTTGAGGAATGAACAACCATAAGCATGACCGCACTTTGGGACTGTTCTCAAAGTGCGGTCATTTTTTTCTCATTTTTTTGAAGATAATTGGTGATGCCAATGTTCAAAACCTGTGCCGTTCTTCGTGTTTTATTTCACTTGATTTAACAGGAATTGTACGAGCAAGGAAACCGGTCGGCCGGTAGCGCCCTTGTTTGCGCCTTGTAGCCATGCGGTACCGGCAATGTCGAGGTGCGCCCATGGGTATTTCTTGGTGAAATTGGCGAGGAACGCCCCTGCCGTGATTGCGCCGCCCCAACGTCCGCCAATATTGGCTAAATCGGCAAAGTTGGATTTTAACTGTTCTTGGTATTCTTCACTTAACGGTAAACGCCATGCTTTGTCGGTACTTTGTTGTGCGGCTTGTTCAAGCGCGGTTGCGATGTTGTCATGGGTGGAAACCAAACCACTGTTGTGTTGCCCTAATGCGACTACGCAAGCGCCTGTTAAGGTGGCAATGTCAATGACCAGTTCAGGATCGAAACGTTCTACATAAGTGAGGGTATCGCATAAGACGAGGCGGCCCTCTGCGTCAGTATTTAACACTTCCACGGTTAAGCCATTCATGGTGGTGAGAATGTCGCCCGGGCGATAAGCGTTGCCGTCTGGGAGATTTTCACAGCCTGCCATGACGCCGATCACGTTTAATGGTAACTGTAGTTGTGCTAAGGCATTCATCACGC
The DNA here is from genome assembly GCA_963515835.1 of uncultured Aggregatibacter sp. Taxonomy (GTDB): domain Bacteria; phylum Pseudomonadota; class Gammaproteobacteria; order Enterobacterales; family Pasteurellaceae; genus Aggregatibacter. The sequence continues at coordinate 60,950 of CAUPZK010000005.1, read as the reverse complement.
CATAAACGGAGGCCGCACCACACATATCGTATTTCATTTCATCCATATCCGCAGCCGGTTTTAGGGAAATACCGCCAGCGTCAAAGGTCAACCCTTTGCCTACTAACACAATCGGTTTCGCGTTCAGGTTTGGGGCATTTCGGTATTCCATAATGGCTAATTTTGACTCGTTGTGCGCGCCGCGTGATACGGCAAGATAAGCGCCCATGCCCAATTTTTCCATTTCTGCTTCGTTGACAATGGTGGTTTTAATCAGCGGTGAGGTTTCGGCTAAGTTTAGCGCTTTGTCTGCCAAGTATGCTGGGTTGCACACATTCGGTGGGCAGTTTGCCACATCTTTGGCAAGGCGTACGCCGAGGGCGATTGCAGATGCATGCTGAATCGCTTGTTCGGCGGATGCCAGCTCATCTGCGCCAACGTTAAAAATTACCTCTGAAAGTGCGGTAGATTTTTCTGCTGTTTTTTGACTTTTGAATTGAGTGAATTGATATAAATCCTGTTCGATAGTTTCAATAGCAAAGCGGATGTTCCAGTAAAGCGTCCGTTGATTAAGCGGAATTTCAGTTAAAAAACTGACCGCACTTTTGGCTTGGGTTTCCTTTAATGCTTGTGCTGTTTTTTGCATAAGTTGCTTAAATTGACGCTCGTTGAGTTCACCGCGTTTACCACACCCCACCACGAGAAGTCGTTCGGCAGCAAGATTTGGCACATTACGCAATAATGTGGTTTGCCCAAGTTTGCCGCTAAGTTCACCGCTTTCCACCAAATGGAGGAGATAATTATCGGAAATCTTGTTAATTTCCACCGCACTTTGGGATAGTTTTTTTTCTTCAAAAATGCCCACAATCAGGCAATCTGCCGCTTGATTTACGGCATAATGTTTTGCGCTATACTTCATTTTTTCCTCGCTTATTTTGCTGTTTTAAATGTCAAATTAGGGTATCATACGCGACCTATTCTTTAGGTAAGCCAAACCCGATTTGGTTTTTTCAAAGTGAAACGAATTTAATCTCTTTTGCTGAAATAGCAAGAGAAAAATAGGCAAAAAAAGTGATTTTAACCCGATATTTAACCAAAGAAGTTTTTAAAAGCCAGATTGCGATTTTGTTCATTCTGTTGCTGATCTTTTTTTGTCAGCAGCTCGTTCGCGTACTGGGATCTGCTGCAAATGGCCAGGTGCCGGCAGATTTGGTCTTTTCTTTGCTAGGTTTAGGCATGCCGACCATGGCACAACTGATGTTGCCACTTTGTTTGTTCATTGCGATTTTGTTGACCTTGGGTCGTTTATACGCAGAAAGTGAAATCACCGTCATGCGTGCCTGTGGCGTAGGCTCAAAAATTTTAGTGAAAGTCGTTTTGATTTTATCGTTATTTACCGGGGCGTTGGCGGCATACAATGCATTGTGGTTGAGTCCGTGGGCGATTAATAAACAAGTGGCGATCATTGAGGAGGCAAAGGCAAATCCGAATATGGGCGCCTTGTCTGCCGGTCAATTTATGACGGCAAATAACAGTGATTTTGTGTTGTTTATTGATGACATTCAAGAAAATCAAATTAATAACGTTTATGTATTCCAAACCCAGCCAAAAGGGCAAACTAAGCCGTCAGTCATTGTGGCGGAGCAAGGGGAATTAACCTCCTTGCCAAACGGCGATCAAATCTTACGTTTGCAAAATAGTGATCGTTTTGAAGGCACCGCCATTTTGCCGGATTTCCGCATCACTCATTTTGATGAATACCAAGCTTATTTAGGCCATAAAGCCGTTGAAGATGATTCAAATGAAGCGGGTGAAATGAGCCTTATGCAACTGTTAAATGCCGATACGCCGGCCATGAAAACCGAATTTCACTGGCGTTTAACGTTAATTCTTGCCGTGCCGATCATGGCCTTGTTAGCTGTGCCGTTAAGTCGTGTTAATCCGCGCCAAGGTCGTTTTGCCAAAGTGTTGCCGGCATTGTTGTTGTATTTAATTTACTTCTTATTACAAAGTTCACTGAAATCTGCCGGTGGTGCAGGCAAATTAGATGCCACTTTATTTATGCCATTGGTGAATGGAGGCTTTTTCTTATTAGCGATTTTGCTCAACAGTTGGGATAGCGCATTCATGTACCGTATTCGTTATTCATTAAATAAAAAACGCTAAAACAGGGATAACGCAATGAATACCTTAGAACGATATATCGGTAAAAGCATTTTAGGCACGATTTTCTCCACTTTGTTAATGTTAGTAGGATTATCTGCCATTATTAAATTTGTAGAGCAGTTCCGTAGCGTGGGTAAAGGTACTTATGACATTTTGCAGGCGATTGCTTATACGGTGTTGACGATGCCGAAAGATGTCGAAACCTTTTTCCCTATGGCGGCATTGCTTGGTGCATTAATTGCATTGGGAAATCTTGCCAGTCGTAGCGAGTTGGTGGTCATGCAATCATCAGGATTTTCACGTATACGTATCGGCATTGCCGTGATGAAAACAACTATTCCGTTAGTCTTGTTGACGATGGTGATTGGTGAATGGGGAATCCCCCAAACCGAGCAGTTTGCACGTGATATGCGCTCTAAAGCTATTTCCGGTGGTTCTATGCTTTCGGTGAAAAATGGTATTTGGGCAAAAGATGGTAATAATTTCGTGTATGTGCGTAGTATTTCTGATGATGTGGAATTGAATGATATTTATATTTATACCTTCAATGAACAACGCCAATTAGAAAAAATGAAACATGCGAATCAAGCGTCTTTTAACAATGGCAAATGGACGTTACGCCAAGTCAATGAATCCCGTATTCAACCCGATGAAGTGGTGACTATCAATCGTTTAAATGAAGACTGGGAGACCAATTTAACGCCCGATAAACTAGGCGTGGCGTCACTGCGCCCAACATCGTTGTCTATTTCGGGGTTATCGAATTACATTGCTTTCTTAAAGGAAACCGGACAGGATTCCAGAAATTTCGAGTTGACCTATTGGCGTAAATTGTTTCAACCGGTTTCTGTGGGCGTGATGATGATGTTGGCGTTGTCCTTTATTTTTGGTCCGTTGCGTAGCGTGACTGCCGGTGCACGTATTCTTATCGGGATTTCTTTCGGTTTCTTGTTCTATGTGGTGAATGAGTTATTTGGTAAATTCAGCTTAGTGTATAACACCACTCCGCTTATTGGCGCCTTGATGCCAAGTGTGTTGTTCCTGCTTATTACTTGGTGGCTGTTGGCGCGACGTCGAAATTAAACAAAAGTGCGGTAAGAAAAAACAATGTTTTTAAGGCCCGTGATTGTCACGGGCTTTTTATGCTAAACATTAATTTCATTCATTTAATGAATGAAATATTTGAAATTGACACATATTTCCTTTCTCTTTAATTTAACCAATATCTTTGACAGATTTGAAATGAGGTAACTTTATGAGTTATGCAAAAGAAATTGATAATTTAAACCAACACTTAGCTGACTTGAACGGCAAAATTAACGTTTCCTTTGAATTTTTCCCACCAAAAAATGAAAAAATGGAAGATATTTTGTGGGAATCTATTCATCGTTTAAAAGTGTTAAAACCGAAATTTGTTTCCGTTACCTATGGGGCGAACTCCGGTGAGCGTGAACGTACGCATGGTGTTGTAAAACGCATTAAGCAGGAAACCGGTTTGGAGGCAGCGCCTCATTTAACCGGTATTGATGCAACACCGGATGAATTACGCCGCATTGCAAAAGATTATTGGGATAGCGGTATTCGCCGTATTGTGGCGTTGCGTGGTGATGAACCGAAAGGTTACGAGAAAAAGCCTTTTTATGCTGCAGATTTAGTGGCATTGCTTCGTGAGGTAGCAGACTTTGATATCTCCGTTGCAGCCTATCCGGAAGTGCACCCGGAAGCAAAATCAGCACAAGCGGATTTAATCAATTTAAAACGTAAAATTGATGCCGGTGCTAATCACGTGATCACGCAATTCTTCTTTGACATCGATAGCTATTTGCGCTTCCGTGATCGTTGTGCTTCTATTGGTATTGACGCAGAAATCGTGCCGGGCATTTTACCGGTCACTAACTTCAAACAGCTTCAAAAAATGGCCGCGATCACTAATGTGAAAATTCCTGCCTGGATGGCGAAAATGTATGATGGGTTAGATGATGACCAAACAACCCGTAATTTAGTGGCGGCGAGTATTGCCATGGATATGGTGCGCGTATTATCTCGTGAGGGCGTAAAAGACTTCCACTTTTACACCTTAAATCGCAGCGAACTTACTTACGCGATTTGCCATACGTTAGGGATTCGTCCGACCTTGTAATTTAAAAAGGTAAAAAAATCGACCGCACTTTTAATTCCGTTTTAAAGTGCGGTCGTTTTTTTATGTATTTGTTGTGCTGAATACAGGTTTAATTCGGTTCTTTTTTCAGTAACGAACACAAAAAGAGCAAGGTGGAGCAAATGACGACAGAAGGGCCTGCGGCGGTGTCGTAATATGCAGATAAGGTTAGCCCCATGGATACAGAGAGCATACTAACAATTACAGCAATACCAACCATGCTTTCCGGTGTGCGGGCAAAGCGCTTGGCGGTGGCTGACGGAATGATGAGTAGGGAGGTAATAATTAATGCACCAACAAATTTCATGCTCAAGGCAATAGTTAAGGCCGTTAAGATCATTAGAATAAAACGCATTCTTTTCACATTAATCCCTTCCACTTGAGCCAACTCCGGGCTGATTGTGGTGGAAATTAGCGGCTTCCAAAAATAGATTAATGTGGCAAGCACGACAATGGCGCCAAGACTGATGTAAATGAGATCGTCATAAGTAATGGCCAGTAAATCGCCGAATAAATAGGACATTAAATCGACCCGCACATTTTGGAGCAAACCGACTGTGACGACTCCGATGGAAAGACAGCTATGGGCAATAATGCCAAGTAATGTATCTACAGAAAATTGCGTATTATTTTCCAACCAAACCATGGCAATGGAAAGCAAAACCGTGAGGACTAAAATGGCGATGTAAGGGTTAATTTGCAAGAAAATGCCAAGCGCAACGCCCAATAACGCCGAATGGGAAAGTGTATCGCCGAAATAAGCCATTTTACGCCAGACCACAAACGCACCGAGTGGTGCTGTAATTAGCGAAAGTACCATGCCTGTAATCCAGGCGGGAAAAAGAATATCAAACATAATATGAATCGTTAGTGTGAATGCTGGGATTCCATACCGCAAATGTCACCGTGCATATTATGGCGGTGATTATGGTGATGGGTGTAAACTGCAATATTTCTAGAAAACTGATTGCCGAAAAAGTGAATAAATGTTGGATCACTTGAAACGGTTTCAGGCGTACCGGCACAACAAATATGCTGATTAATACACAGTACTTCGTTAGTTTCAGCCATGACAATATGCAAATCATGCGACACCATTAGAATTGCGCAGTTTAATTTTTCACGAGTTTGCTGAATCAGCTGATAAAGCTCTGCCTGACCGGTCATATCTACGCCCTGAGTGGGCTCGTCTAACACCAATAAATTTGGTTTATTTAAAATTGCTCTTGCCAGTAACACCCGTTGCATTTCGCCACCGGAAAGTTTTTGCATGTTGTTGTGAATTAAATGGCTAATGGATAATAATGCCATGGCATCTTGAATATCCTGCCGAGAAATTCCTTTTTTTAAGGATAAAAATTTTTCAACGGTAATGGGTAAATTGTGGTCTAGGTGGATCTTTTGCGGGACGTAACCGATACGAATATTTTTGTTGTAGCGCACAGAACCGGAAGTGGGTTGCTGTAGTTTGAGTAAGACTTTTAATAGTGTAGATTTACCACCGCCATTAGGTCCTACAATAGTAATAATCGAATTGGGATAAATAATGAGGTTAATATGGCTGAGAGCGACTTGTTGGCCATATTTTACATTGATGTCTTTTAATTCAACTAAGGGCACTTTTATTGCATTGATTTGCATGATGGGGTCTATTCGAGGTTTCAACGTAGAAAAATTGCGCTAAAAATAGCTTATTTTTTATGATTTAACAAGTTCGCCGATAATTTATGTGTATAATTGCGCCGTTTGTCAGGAATTTCATTTTATCCGTTGAATTTTTTTATTTTTATTGAGTCATAAGTAAACTTAACTCTTATTTGTTGTAAGGAAAACAAAGTGGTACAACACGTGAAATTAGCAAGAGAGCGTCGTCAAAGAAAATCGCGTATTAAAGCGCTTATTTTCTTTTTGGCACTTTTGTTGATTTTTACCGGTTTTTTTCTTCATTTAAATGACACGGCAGAAGATAAAATTGAACGTGTCAAAAATCCTACTTATTCCAACCTTTCAACCCAAAATACATTTTCCGATACAAATAATCTACTACAGGAGATTCTCTCTTTAGGTGAGCTTTACCCTGGTTCTGCCTATGTTGTTTCCTTTACTAATGAAGCTGTTCAAGAAACACAAATTTTAGCCGATACTTTTAGCCTTAATGCCGTAGAAGAGGCCACTTCTTATGACGATGATGTAGGGAAAGACGATGAATCTGAAGAAGTCAAAACTCACGATGATTTTGATGATCTGGATACCTTGCCAGGTGATGCGAAGGATGCTGTCGTGAATATTTTAGACGTGGCGGATCAAGCAATTAGAATTAAAGATCAATTTAGCCATACCGTGGTGAAAGGCGATAGTTTAAAGGATGTATTGGAACTCTCCGGTTTGGAGGATGATACTAGTAAGCAACTGATTGCCACTTATCCTGAGCTCAAATATTTACAAGCAGGACAGCAATTCTATTGGATTTTGAATAATGATGGTGAATTGGAATATTTGAATTGGTTGGTTTCACAGAAAAAAGAGCATATCTACGAATTACAGTCAGACGGTAAATTTAATCGTCAGATTCTAGAAAAGAAAAGTGTTTGGAAACGGGAAGTGCTACGTGGTGAAATGGATGGTTCTTTCGTTAATAGTTTGAAAAAATTAGGTTTAGATAATCGTCAAATTTACCAATTGACCTCAGCATTACAATGGCAAGTGAGTTTAAAACAACTTAAAAAAGATACCAAAATATCGATTCTAGTCTCTCGTGAATATTTAGAAGAGAAGCGTACCGGTCAAGGTAACGTAGAAGCTATTCATATTATGACCGGAGGAAAAGGCTATTATGCGATTCAGGCGGCGAACGGACGTTACTATAACCGTCAGGGGGAAACCTTAGGTAAAGGTTTTGCACGTTATCCATTGCAACGTCAAGCGCGTGTATCTTCACCGTTTAACCCTCGTCGTCTTCATCCTGTTACAGGCCGTGTTGCACCACATAAAGGCGTAGATTTTTCTATGCCAATCGGTACGCTGGTTATTGCACCGGCAGATGGTACGGTAGAAAAAATTGCGTATCAGGCAAATGGTGCGGGTCGCTATGTGGTTATTCGTCATTCCCGAGAATATCAGACGGTGTATATGCATTTGAGCCGTCCTTTAGTCAAAGCCGGGCAAAGTGTGAAGAAAGGGGAGCGTATTGCATTGTCGGGGAATACCGGCCGTTCAACCGGTCCGCACTTGCACTATGAGTTTCACATTAACGGGCGTCCTGTAAATCCGCTTACAGTCAAACTTCCAGGAGGCAGCAGCGGTATGGCAACGGCTGAACGTAAACAATTTCTTGTCAAAGCCAACGAAGTAGAACGCCTATTACGTTAGTTTTGAAAGTGCGGTGGTTTTTCATAATGTTTTTAAAACAGCTGAAAAAACCACCGCACTTTTTTATAAAAAGCCGTACGACCATTTATCAAATATGATGTATCACTAATCTTTTCCCTTGATAATCCAACACGTCTGCATCCAAATTAAACACAGATTTTAAGTTTTCTTTCGTGATAATTTCGGTAGGTGTACCAATCATGGCAATTTCACCGTTTTTCATGGCGACAATGGTGTCGGCGTAGGCGGCAGCCATATTAATATCATGTACCACCATAACGGTTGTTAGCGCGAGTTCATCAGTGAGTTGACGTAATAGACGCATTAGTTCGCGTGCATGGAACATATCTAGATTATTGAGCGGCTCATCTAACAAAACATGATCGGTTTGTTGGCAAAATGTCATGGCTATGAGCGCCCGTTGACGTTGACCGCCGGAAAGTTCGCTAAGAAAACGATTAGCTAAGGGGGCTAATTCAAAACGTTTTAAGGCATCACGGATAATGGCATTGTCTTCTTCCGTCGGGCGTCCCTGATGGTGCGGATAGCGGCCGAAAATCAACAAATCTTTTACCGTAATGCGACTATGAATCACGTTATCTTGGGTCAGAATTGCCAGGTTTTGCGCAATCGTGCGTGATGGCGTGGTGGCAATATCCATATCATTTAGCCAAATTTGCCCTTGTTGAATCGGATTTAAACGCGCAATTAAAGACAGTAACGTAGATTTACCTGCACCATTAGCGCCGATCAATGCGGTAATGCCACCGTTTGGGATGGTGAGATTAATATTATTTAAAATCGTCGCCTGATTAATTTTATAGGTTATATTTTCAATTTTTATCACAAGAAATTCCTTTATTTTGCCCGTCTTAACATCAAATAGATAAACACCAACCCACCGACAAATTCGATAACCACGCTAAGCACACCCTGCATCTTCATTACCTGTTCGAACACGGCTTGGCCGCTTACTAATGTGATGGCCGACACCATAAACGTCATTGGGATGCGAATGCTGTGGTGCATGGTTGGGCTGATGGCATTGACGATGGCACACACCAATAAGCCTAAAAACAGAATCGGTCCCACAAGTGCGGTGGAAATTGACACTAAAAATGCGCAGCAAATGAGTAATTGGCGGCTGAACTGATGATATTCCAAGCCTAGTCCGATAGCACGTTCACGCCCCAGTAGGAGTACATCTAATTTAAAACGTTGTTGCCAAATCCACAGGGCGCTGACCAATGTAATGACAGTACCAATCCATAACAAGGTTGGGTTCACCGTGTTAAAACTGGCAAAGGAAGATCCTTGTGCAACGGCGAATTCATTAGGATCGATCATGCGCTGTAGCAGGTTATTTACACTGCGGAAAAGCACACCGAAAATAATCCCCACCAAAATCATGCGGGCGAGATCGCTGTTGTTTTTGCTGAGTGTACGGAATAACAGGAGTGCGCCAAGCAACATAAGCAAAGTTTCAAAGGCAAATTTGCCAGCCACATTGAGTTGTGTAAATCCAATCCCGCCGAAGAGAAACACTAAAATGCTTTGCACCAATAAATATAAGGAATCAAAGCCTAAAATGCTGGGTGTTAGAATCGGGTTATTGGTTAAGGTTTGGAACAGTAATGTAGATATGCCAATGGTGTAAGCCATTATCAGCAATAACAAGAGTTTCTTTCCACGAAACGGCAAAATGAAATCCCAGTTACCATTGGCGTGATAGGTCATAAAAAAGACGCAAGCAAGCGTGAGTAAGGCACCGAGTAATAACATGACGCGATTATTTTGCATTGGCTTTCCCCTTAAATAACAAATAGAGGAAAATCAATGTACCGACAATGCCGAAAATGGTCGAAATCGGTACTTCATAAGGTGCGTTAATGACTCGACCTATAATGTCGCAAACCAAGACCAAATTGGCGCCGAGCAACACAACCGAAGGCAGATTTTGGCGTAATCGGTCACCGGCTAAGCGGGAAATAATATTCGGCACAACCAGGCCAATAAAGGGAATTTGCCCGACGGTGACTACGACTACCGCAGTAATCATCGCCACCACAATTAACGCAAACCACGTCATTTGGCGGTAATTAATTCCTAAGCCGGTACTGATATTTTTACCCAGTCCGGTAATGCTCAGACGATCGGCCATAATATAAACCACCACAGCAAGGGCGGCGGTAAGCCATAATAATTCATAACGTCCTGCCAAAATGCCGGAAAAATCGCCGGAAAACCAAATGGACAAGGTTTGTAAGCTGTCTGTTTCGTAGGCAAGAAAGGTGGTCATCGCTTCAATAATATTGCCGAACACAATCCCCACCAACGGCACCATGAGACGTTGATGTGGCGGTAATTGCTGTAACAATAAGGTAAAAATGCCCATGCCAATGAGTGCGGAGACGGTGGCGAAGGACATTTTGAGAAGCAAGGCGGCGCTTGGAAATAGCAGACTGGTTAATAAAATCCCCAATGCTGCGCTTTGACTGGCGCCGATCATGCCCGGTTCAATAAAGCGATTTTTTAAGACAATTTGTAATACCATGCCTGCCACGCCAAGGGTCGCTCCCACTAAAATCACGGCGAAGGTACGAGGTAATCGACTGACTAGCAGGACTTGCATTTGTTCTGGCTGAGAAAAAAATTGAGACCAATGGAAATCTGCTACGCCCACGGTAATGCTTAATGCGGCGAGTAATAAAAGAATGAAAAAATTTATCCGATTTAGGGTAAAAATATTCGACATGGCGTTTTTTAGGCAATAAAAAGTTCTCTTCATTATTGCCTTAGTTTGACACAATGAAGAGAACGATAAGTGTGATTATTTTTTCTCGAAAGCGGTTTTAATCGCGTTTAAGTCCGTTTTTAATTGTTCCGCACCGCCCGGGGCTAGGTAGGAAGCGCTACTGAGATAAACGACGTGACCGTTTTTCCAGGCTTTAGTGCGACGAACCAATTCATTATCCAACACGTCTTTGGCGGTTTTACCTTCTTCGCCAATAGCAGAAATGCGATCTAACACAAACAACCAGTCAGGATTAGTTTTTTCAATAAACTCAAAGCTCGCCGGTTGGCCATGACCGGTACCTTTAATGCTTGGATCCGCCATTGGTACGCCAAGTTCATCATGAATAAAACTTAAACGATAACCGCTACCGAATGCGGAAATTTTGCCACCGTTGACTAAAATAATTAAACCGTTGCCTTTGTCTTTCACGGCGACTTTAGTGTCTTTTAATAAGGTTTCCAATTCACCTTTTAACTTATCTGCAGCCGCTTGTTTATCAAATAAACGGCCGAAACTGTCAATGCGTTGAAGGCCACTTTCCACTAATTTATCGCCGTTATCGGTTAAATCGATCGTTTTTGCAATGGCGCTGACATCATCAAATTTTTTTGCCGTGCGGGTGCCGACAATGATTAAATCAGGTTTAAGTTCATTTAAGGCTTCAAGGTTTGGCTCAAAAATGGTACCGACATTTTTTGCCGAATCTAAGGTTGGTTTTAAATAAGGAAGTATTTTGCCGACATCTGCCGCACCATCTACTTTCACACCTAATGCTTGTAAGGTATCAAGACTTCCCGTATCAAATACTGCAATTTTGGCTGGCGGTGCTGCTAATGTCACTTCTCCTCGTGCCGTTGGAATCGTAATTTCTTTTGCGTAACTAGAAACAGCGATGGTGATGCAACTTAATGCTAATAATGTTTTTTTCAACATTCTAAAATCTCTTTATTTGAAATTGAAAATTATTCTCATACATTCTATCTCAATTTAGCAAAAGGTAAATGTAAATGTTGGAAAAAAATCATTGTTTCTTAATGCGGGGATGAAGATAGAAAGATAAAAGTGCGGTTAAAAAAACGGACATTTTTCTGACCGCACTTTTCCTTTCAAAGCCCTCGCAATTTACTTACAATAACGCCGTATTTTTCCTAACTTACTTTTCCTAACGACGGAGCTTATTATGATAAATAGAAGACGTTTTATTCAAATCGGCGCGAGCAGCGTACTGGCGCTCAGTTGTCATCGCATGGCGTTCGCGAAAAGCGATAACCAAGTCGATTTACGCATTATCGGTACCACCGATATTCACAGTTTCTTGACGGATTTTGACTATTACAAAGACGCGCCGACAGAGAAATTCGGTTTTACCCGTGCGGCAAGTTTGATTCGTCAAGCCCGTGCGGAAGTAAAAAACAGCGTGTTGGTGGATAATGGCGATTTGATTCAAGGCAACCCGATTGCCGATTATCAAGCGGCAGTGGGCTATAAAGAAGGTAAACCGAACCCGGCGGTGGATTGCTTAAATGCTATGCATTATGAAGTGGGAACATTGGGTAACCACGAGTTTAACTACGGTTTGGATTATTTAGCCGATGCTATTAAACAGGCGAAGTTCCCGATTGTGAACGCCAACGTGGTGAAAGTGGGAACAGAGGAGCCTTATTACACGCCTTATGTGATTCAGGAAAAAACAGTGGTGGACAATAAAGGCAAGTCTCATAAGCTAAAAATCGGTTATATCGGTTTTGTGCCACCGCAAATCATGGTGTGGGATAAAGCCAATTTAACGGGCAAAGTGGAAACCCGAGACATTGTAAAAAGTGCGCAAAAATATGTGCCGGAAATGAAGAAAAAAGGCGCGGATATTATCGTGGCGTTGGCGCATACCGGCCCATCCGACGAGCCGTATCATGAGGGCGCAGAAAACTCCGCGTTCTATCTTGCCGATGTGCCGCACATTGATGCGGTGATTTTCGGTCACTCCCACCGCTTGTTCCCGAATAAAGAATTTGCCAAATCACCAAATGCGGATATTGCCAAAGGCACCGTAAAAGGCGTGCCGGAAAGCATGGCGGGCTATTGGGCGAACAATATCAGTGTCGTGGATTTGGTATTGAGCGAGCATAACGGCAAATGGATTGTGACCGACGGCAAAGCGGTATTACGTCCAATTTATGATGCGGAAAACAAAAAGGCGTTGGCAGAAAATGACCCGGAAATGACCGCACTTTTAAAAGAAACCCATGAAGCGACCCGTAAATTCGTGGCACAGCCGATTGGTAAAGCCACCGACAATATGTATAGTTATTTGGCATTGGTGCAAGATGACCCAACCATTCAAATTGTTAACCAAGCGCAAAAAGCCTATGTGGAAAAAGTTGCCCCAAGCGTACCGGCGATGGCGGGCTTGCCGATTTTAAGTGCGGGCGCACCGTTTAAAGCGGGTGGACGTAAAAACGATCCGACAGGCTACACCGAAGTGAACAAAGGCGAGTTAACGTTCCGCAATGCAGCGGATTTGTATTTGTATCCGAATACCTTGGTGGTCGTGAAAGTCAGCGGCGAGCAATTGAAAGAATGGTTGGAATGCAGCGCGGGGATGTTTAAGCAAATTGATCCGGCAAGCGACAAACCACAATCTTTATTGGATTGGGAAGGCTTCCGCACCTATAACTTCGATGTGATCGATGGTGTCAATTACGAATACGATTTAACCCAACCGCCACGTTATGACGGCGAGTGCAAGTTAATCAACCCGAATGCACACCGCGTGGTGAATCTGACTTACCAAGGCAAACCGGTGGATCCGAAAGCGGAATTTTTAATCGCCACCAATAACTACCGTGCTTATGGTAATAAATTCCCGGGCACCGGCGACAAACACATTGTTTACGCGTCACCGGATGAAAACCGTCAAGTGTTGGCAGATTACATCAAAGCCACCAGTGAAAAAGACGGCGCAGTGAACCCACGTGCCGACAAAAACTGGTGCTTCGTGCCGATTAAAGGCAATGATAAATTAGATGTGCGCTTTGAAACGTCACCAAGTGAGCAAACAGCGCAATTTATCAAAGAAAACGCGCAATACCCAATGAAACAAGTAGGTAATGATGAAGTGGGCTTTGCTGTGTATCAAATTGATTTATCGGGCAAATAATTCACTCCAAAATAAAAGGCATCCCATGGATGCCTTTTTTATTGTTAAAGTGCGGTAGTTTTTTCACACGTTTTTTTGAACCGTTTGATTTATTCCGCCGGGAACACAAACGGATTCAAACCGCTTTTCATAAAACCTTTTTTCTCCATTTCCATATCCAAAAAGATAGACGCTAAATCATCAGCAATCACTTCCATTTTCGGATCTTTTTCTTGGTATAAGGCTTTGAGGTAGCTGTGGCAGCTTCCGCAACTTTCGCTACGAACCGCCGCTAAATGCTCATCAAGGGACCAATAATCCAAATCGCTGCTTTCTCCGCAGTTTGTGCATTGTGTGCGCACCATATTCCATTCGCTTTCACATAAAGAACAGTGCATGTAGCGCAAGCCTTGATTTGTACCTAAATGAATCATGCTGGCCGTTGGAGAGGCGCTGCAAACCGGGCAAAGATGTAAATCTTCGGTACTTTCTTGTTTGGCGTTGTGCGGAATTTGTTGCACTAATTGGAACCAATATAAGGATAATGCCGCCCATACAAACACCGCTTTATCACTGGAAATAGTGGCAAATTCTTGCGCCAAGACTTTATCAGCAAGGTCTTCTAATTCACTGTCAGCGGCTTTTTCTAACCATTTGATAGTGGTAAGAATTTGGTCGTTAGCCGAAGGTTTCAATTTTTCTAAAAGTGCGGTCAATAATTTGCGCCAAATTGGGTCGCGCTGCCAGTTTTTCACATTTAGCGGTTTATTTGCTAATTGTTCACCGGAAAGTGCTTGTAATCGCGGATCTTGTGGAATCGGCATGCTTTCAAGCAAGGTTAACTGCGCATCGGCAATCGCGGCGGCAAACAACAGATAATCAGCGAGTGGATGATCCTGCGCTAATTCTCTTAAACGTGCGGCACGGCGTTGATATAAGTTTTTAGGGTTGGAAAACAACAGTGGCGGTGCGGTATAAGAGGCTGCCGCTTGTTTAATTTCATTTTCAGGTAGAATTCGGATACTCATAATTTTAGGGCTTATTGTTAATAGAAAGTGAAAATTCATGCCTATTATAGGCGCATAAATTTACTGTTCAATGACCGAAACGGGTAATTTTTATTTATTTGTCAGCCATTGTTTAATGCGGTTTACCCCTTCTTGCAAATGCTCGATGTTGCGTGTGTAAGCAAAACGTAAATAATGTTTCGTGCCGTTTTGCCCAAAATCAATGCCCGGCGTGGTGGCGACCTGAATTTCATGGAGCATTTGTTTGGCAAATTCATAGCTGTCATTAGTGTATTTGGATACATCCGCCCACAAATAAAAAGCGCCTTGGGGTTTAAATTCAATGGTAAAAATGTCTTTTAGGGCGTTATATAAAAAATCGCGACGCGCTTGGAATTGCTGTTTTACCTGCGCTAAATGCACGTCATCGAAGGCCTCTAATGCGGCATATTGGCTTAATGTCGGGGCGGAAATAAAGATATTTTGCGCAATGATTTCGGCTTCACGCACTTTGTCTTCCGGCACGATAATCCAGCCTAAACGTAAGCCCGGCATACAGAAATATTTAGAAAAACCGTTGATGACATACGCCTTGTCGTTAAATTGCAATGCGGTTGCAGCCGTTTCGTCATACACCAAACCGTGATACAACTCATCGGAAATAAACGCAATGTCGTGTTCACGACAATATTCGTTAAGCGCTTTCAAGCGTTCGGTGGTGTAAATATTGCCTGTCGGGTTTGCCGGTGAGGAAATTTGTAACGCTTTAATTTGATGGCGTTTTAATTGTTCCACACTTAATTGATAACAATCTTGTTTATCCACCGGCATGAATTCCGGCTGAATATCCATCATGTAAGCAAAATTTTTATAGCAAGGGTAAGAAGGATCCGTTAAACCCAATTTATCGCCGTTATTTAAGGTAAGGGCATAAGCCACTAAGAATGCACCGCTGGTGCCGGGCGTGAGTAAAATGCGATTCGGGCTAATTTTTACCTGATAAGTGCGGTCATAATACGCCGCAATTTTTTCTCGCAACGCCAGAAGCCCAAGGCTTTCTGTGTAACTAAATTGATCGTTCTGCACGGCATCTTGCAGTGCGGCTTTGACCTTATCCGACGGCGGTAAATCCGGCTGACCGATTTCAAAATGAATGGCGTTCGGGTATTTCGCTGCTTCTCGTACAATATCCATCACAATAAAAGCGGACATGTTGTCGTAACGCATAATATTTCCTTTTTTCTCTTTTTTTAGAAAATTTTAAGCTTCTTAATCTTTTCTTAATTTTTACTTGATTTAATAGCTCTCAACAAAGCAAGGGGGCTTTGTGATAATGAACTTTATGAAGGAGATTTCAAATGAAGAAACGTAGTTTAGCAACAATTTTCGTATTAGCAACCGTTGCCGCAAGCGGCGCTTTTGCCAAAGGTGGTTTTCAAGATCCGCACGCACAACAGGCACAATATCACCACAAAGGTGAATTCAAACATGGAGGCTTTGTCAACGGTAATCAAACCGTCAGCAAAGCAGCAGATGCAAATACCTGGAAAGACGATCAATACATCATTTTGCAAGGTAACATCATCAAACAAGTGGGCAAAGATGACTTTATTTTCAAAGATACCAGCGGTGAAATCCAAGTGGAAATCGACCGTAAAGCATGGCGCGGTCAAGATATTTCCCCAAGCGATGAAGTGAAACTTTACGGCGAAGTGGATAAATCTTGGGATAAAATGGAAGTCGATATTGATCGTGTCGAAAAAATTGTAAAATAATCCGACAAAAAACAGAAAGTGGTGATGAGCCACTTTTTGTTTGTTTTTATTATGGCGATTTCTCAAGTAAAAGTGCGGTGATTTTTTTATGCGAATTTTATTGATCGAAGACGATGCGCTTATCGGCAACGGCATTCAAATCGGTTTGACCAAATCGGGCTTTGCAGTGGATTGGTTTACCGACGGCAAAAGCGGATTGGCGGCAGCGCAAGGCGCGCCTTATGATGCGGTGGTGTTAGATTTGACATTGCCGAAAATGGACGGTTTAGATGTGTTGCAGGCATGGCGTAAAAACGGGCAGGATGTGCCGGTGTTGATTTTAACGGCGCGAGATACCTTAGATGAACGCATTACGGGCTTACAACGCGGCGCAGACGATTATTTATGCAAGCCGTTTGCGTTGGCGGAAGTGGTGGCACGCTTGCAAGCGTTGATTCGTCGTCGTTATGGACACGCCAGCCCGATTATTCAGCATAGCTGTGTCAAATTCGATCCGAATCAACGTAAAGTGTTGTTGAATGAACAAGAAATTGCATTAACCACGCGCGAATACAAACTGCTTGAGCTGTTTATGCTGAATAAAGAACGTGTCCTTACCCGTGATTTTATTGAAGAAAAACTTTACAACTGGGATGACGAAGTCAACAGCAATGCCTTGGAAGTGCATATTTATAATTTGCGCCAAAAACTCGGTAAACAATTTATTCGCACCGTGCATGGCGTGGGCTATGCCTTAGGAAAAAATGATGAAGAAACTGAATTGGCACAAGCGTAGCCTCCGTTTTCGATTAATTGCCACCTTGTCCTTGGTGTCTGTTTTGGTGTGGTTGATCTCCACGGCGGTAGCGTGGTTTCAAGTTCGCAAAGAAGTGAATCAAGTTTTTGATGCACAACAAATTCTCTTTGCCGAACGGCTTGCTTCTTCTGATTTACGCCATCTTTTAATCGATCGTCACAACCCACAACCACGCCGTCCTTTTAAAAAACATCGTTTTGACGATGATGCGTTGGCGTTTGCGATTTTTACCACCGACGGCACTATTGTGCTCAGTGACGGTGAAAATGGTGAAAACTTTATTTATGCACCGAAAAAAGGCTTTTCACTCAGTAAAATTCGAGAGGACGATGATGACTGGCGTATTTTCTGGTTGCCTGTCGCCGGTGGCCGTTTAATCGTTGCCGTGGGACAGGAACAGGAATATCGCGATGAACTGATCAATAAAATGGTCTTCGGGCAAATGTGGATTTGGTTTGCCGGTTTGCCGTTTTTATTGGCGGCACTGGGATTGATTATTCGCCGAGAATTACGCAGTCTAAAAGAAGTGGGTGAACAAGTGGCGAAGCGCCCGCCGGACGACACGTCGTTGTTGCAGACCGACAATCTGCCGATGGAAATTTTGCCGTTAATTCAAAATTTAAATCAATTTTTCGACCGCACTTCTGCCACCTTATTGCGTGAACGCCGCTTTACTTCCGATGCCGCCCATGAATTGCGCAGCCCTCTTGCCGCTTTGCGTATTCAAACGGAAGTGGCGCAACTTGCCGGTGATGACGCGCACTTGCGTGAACAGGCGTTGGAAAATCTGACCAAAGGCATCGATCGCGCAACCCAGCTGATCGAACAATTATTGACCCTTTCTCGCTTGGATAATTTGAAAGAACTGGAGAATTTACAGGAAATTCATTGGGAACAGTTGATTCCGTCGCTGATGGGGGAATTGTATTTTCATGCGGAAAAACACCAAATCACGTTGGCATTTGAGTCCATCGCCGTGCCACCGGTAAAAAGGGGACAGCCGTTGTTGTTGGCGCTGATGCTGCGTAATCTGATCGACAATGCCATTCGTTATTGCCCGGCGGGGAGTCAGGTTAAAGTGCGGTTGGAAAAAAACAAGATTTTGGTGGAAGACAACGGTGGCGGTGTGGATGAGGCGGATCTGGCTAAACTCGGTCAACGGTTCTATCGCCCCGCCGGGCAAAACGAAAAAGGCAGCGGCTTAGGCTTGTCTATTGTTCGCCGCATTGCCGAATTGCATCATTACCAACTCAATCTTTCTAACCGTAAAAATGCTGCCGGCGAACGCATCGGGTTGTGTGCGGAGATTTTGTTGTAAGTCGATAAAAAGGCGGGGCTAAAAGTGTGGTGAATTTTTACCGCACTTTTTTGTTTAATGCTATTGGATAGGTTTTATGAAAATAAAAAAGCAAGCCAAAAGGCTTGCTTTTTTCCGCAGTAAAGTGCGGTCAAAAAAGAGAGTGTTTTACGCTTTTTTGTATAATTGCGGTAACGCAGAATCTTTGTTTGTCGCCAGTAAACCTGTGCGGGAATAGATACCGAGTTTGTCGCGGGTGTCGGTGATATCAAGGTTACGCATGGTTAATTGACCAATACGATCGACCGGATCAAACGGTGCATTTTCCACTTTTTCCATACTCAAACGTTCCGGATGGTAGGTTAAATTCGGCGATTCGGTATTGAGTAAGGAGTAGTCGTTACCACGACGTAACTCTAAAGTTACTTCACCGGTGACCGCACGAGCCACCCAACGTTGTGCGGTTTCGCGTAACATTAAGGCTTGCGGATCGAACCAGCGACCTTGGTATAACAAGCGACCTAAACGAATACCATTGATGCGGTATTGTTCAATGGTGTCTTCGTTGTGGATACCGGTAACTAAACGTTCGTAAGCGATGTGCAATAGCGCCATTCCCGGAGCTTCGTAGATGCCACGAGATTTCGCTTCGATGATACGGTTTTCGATTTGGTCGGACATTCCTAAACCATGGCGGCCACCGATGCGGTTGGCTTCAAGGAACAATTCTACGATGTTGTCGAAGGTTTTGCCGTTTAATGCCACCGGGATACCTTCTTCAAAACGCACCGTCACTTCTTCCGCCTTGATTTGTACATCTTCACGCCAGAATGGTACGCCCATGATTGGGTTGACGATACGAATACCGGAATTTAAGAATTCCAAGTCTTTTGCCTCGTGAGTCGCGCCAAGCATGTTGGAGTCGGTGGAATAGGCTTTTTCGACAGACATTTTGTAATCAAAGCCGTTTTCAATTAAGAAGTTCGACATCTCAAAACGGCCACCCAATTCATCGATAAATTGTTGATCCAACCAAGGTTTATAAATTTTTAAATTTGGGTTGGTCATTAAACCGTAACGATAGAAACGTTCGATATCGTTGCCTTTGTAAGTACTGCCGTCCCCCCAAATATTGACATCATCTTCTTTCATGGCGGAGACCAACATGGTGCCGGTTACTGCGCGACCTAATGGCGTGGTGTTGAAATAAGTTAAACCACCTGTGGTCACGTGAAACGCACCGCATTGGATTGCTGCAATGCCTTCTTGGGCTAATTGCGTGCGGCAGTCAATTAAGCGGGCCATTTCTGCGCCATATTCTTTGGCTTTGCGTGGAATGGCCTCGTAATCCTCTTCATCCGGTTGGCCAAGGTTCGCGGTGTAAGCGCAAGGAATGGCGCCGTGTTGACGCATCCAAAGCAGTGCCGCACTGGTGTCTAAGCCGCCGGAAAAGGCGATACCGACTTTTTCACCTTTGGGTAAGTGTTGCAAAATGGTATTTGACATATTTTCTTTCCTTATCTGTGTTTGTTTGAGTGAATGGGTTTGATAAAAGTCCGTGGTAAAAACATTTCGAAAAACAACCGCACTTTTATTCTTCTGTTGTCAGCATGAAATTCGGATCCGGATATTGGTAAACAAATTCTAATTCATGACAAATTTTTTCCGCCATGATAATGCGCTGCGGATCTTGTTCTGAGTTAATAAAGTGCGGTGGTTCTAGCCCGTATTTTTCCGCCGCATACTGATAATAGGCTTCCCGTGTTGGGTGCATTGGCGCGGCCAAATGATATAAACGGTAGCCGCCCGGGGTTTCTAACAATAATTGAATGGCGCGTGCGCAATCATCTAGATGGACTAAATTCACGGGAGAATGACCGCACTTGAGTGCTTGTTTTCCGGCAAGAGAATAAACAGGGTGGCGATCGTTGCCGACTAAACCGGCAAAACGAATAATATCGCAATCGATGTCTTGCATTTTTGCCAAGGCGTTTTCAATTTCCACTAAGGCACGGCCTATATCACTGTCCGGTTGGGGGATGGCAGATTCATTAAAATTGGCGGAAATGTCAGGAAAAACGGAGGTGGAACTAATAAAAATAATATGACTTACGCCTTGTAATAAGGCTTCATTAACCAGATTTTGCATGCCTTCGACATATTGATTGAGATCGAAAAAATATTGGCTTGGTGGAATGTTAATGATCAACGAATCCACATCAAGCAATGCACTGACATCATCAGGATCTGCATTAATTTCAGGGGTAAGTTCCAAATGATAGGCTTCCAAACGCATTAAACGCATTTGTTCTACACCATCGTGCGTGCGTTTCGTGCCTTTCACTTCCCAGCCTAGATTTTTTAAATGTCGCGCCAGTGGCAAACCTAGCCAACCTAACCCGACAATGGCGACCGACCTCATATTACTCCTATCCGGTTACAAAAAATTCCCACTATTCTAATGCATAGCGGGAATTCCTTTAAGTGTTATTTGGTTAATAAATCCAAGGCTTCTTGGTATTTATCTACGGTCTTCTGAATGACATCCGACGGCACTTTCGGTGCCGGTGGCTGTTTATTCCAACCGCTGTTTTCCAACCAGTCACGGATAAATTGTTTATCAAAAGACGGCGGGTTTGTGCCTTCTTTATAGGTTTCTACCGACCAGAAACGGCTGGAATCCGGTGTTAATACCTCATCCATTAAGGTTAGTGTGCCGTTTTCATCCAAGCCGAATTCAAATTTGGTGTCACAAATAATGATACCTTTGGTTAAGGCATATTTCGCCGCTTCGGTATAAAGGGCGATGGCTTTTTCTTTCACCTGCGCTGCCAAATCTTTGCCGATTAAGTTTTCGCACTCGGCATAGCTAATATTAATATCGTGATTGCCGATTTCTTCTTTGCTGGATGGCGTGAAAATCGGTTCAGGCAATTTGCTGGCTTCTACCAACCCTTTTGGTAAGACTAAACCGCAAATGGTACCGGTTTGTTTATAATCTTTCAGGCCACTGCCGGTTAAATAGCCACGCACGATAGATTCGATTTTAATCGGGGTTAAGCGTTTGCAAACCACGGCGCGATCTTTTACTAAATCGGCTTCCGCTTTGGGCAACACATCGTAAACGCTGTCGCCGGTAAAATGATTCGGCATAATCTGCGCCAGTTTGTTAAACCAAAAGTTAGAAATTTGTGTCAGGATTTCGCCTTTACGCGGAATCGGATCATCTAAAATCACATCGAACGCCGACAATCTGTCACTGGCGACCATCAACATTCGTTTGTCATCAATTTCATACAAATCCCGTACTTTGCCGGAATAGATTTTTTTAAGACTGAGTTGTGTCATTTCATTCCCTTTTTATCTGCGTAAAAATCATGGCGCGTATTGTACCGCACTTTTCACGCAAACGTTTGCATTTTTTGGGATTTTTATTGATGTTGACTTCATGTTGTAGTAAGAGAAAAAAGTGCGGTCAGAAAAAAGGAGGTTTTATGACGTATCAAAATACGCCCAAAATGTACCGCACTTTGTCGCAACATGCTCGCATTCATGATGCTCAAACTTGAAAAAATGGGCTAAAAAGCATATAGTTGCGCCACACATTTTTGGACCGTCGTTTAAGGCGGTTTCTTTATTTTTTCATCAAATAACACAGACAGCACAGATGACATACCCACAAGAACAAGTTAATAAACGCCGCACTTTTGCGATTATTTCTCACCCCGATGCGGGGAAAACCACCATTACCGAAAAGGTTTTGCTTTATGGTAACGCCATTCAAAAAGCCGGTTCGGTGAAAGGCAAAGGTTCCGCGCAACACGCGAAATCCGACTGGATGGAAATGGAAAAACAACGTGGGATTTCCATTACCACTTCCGTAATGCAATTCCCATACAATGATTGTTTGGTCAACCTGCTGGATACTCCGGGGCATGAGGATTTCTCTGAAGATACCTACCGCACTTTAACGGCGGTGGATAGCTGTTTGATGGTCATTGACTCTGCCAAAGGGGTTGAGGATCGTACCATTAAATTGATGGAAGTCACCCGTTTGCGCGACACGCCGATCATCACGTTTATGAACAAACTTGACCGTGATATTCGCGATCCGATGGAATTGTTGGATGAAGTTGAAAGCGTATTGAAAATTCACTGCGCGCCGATTACGTGGCCTATCGGCTGCGGCAAATTGTTTAAAGGCGTGTATCACTTATATAAAGACGAAACCTATCTCTATCAAACAGGGCAAGGGCATACTATTCAAGAAGTGCGCATTGTGAAAGGCTTGAATAATCCGGAATTGGATAACGCCGTAGGTGACGATTTGGCACAACAATTACGTGATGAATTGGAATTAGTCAAAGGCGCCAGCAACGAGTTTGACTTAGATTTATTCCTAAACGGCGAACTGACACCGGTCTTTTTCGGTACGGCGTTAGGGAATTTTGGTGTAGATCATTTCCTTGACGGCTTAACCGAATGGGCGCCTGCACCGCAAGCTCGTCAGGCAGATACGCGTAAAGTGTCTGCTGACGAAGAAAAATTCAGTGGTTTCGTATTTAAAATTCAAGCCAATATGGATCCAAAACACCGCGACCGTGTTGCCTTCTTACGCGTCGTGTCCGGAAAATACGAAAAAGGCATGAAACTCAAACATGTGCGTATCGGCAAAGAGGTAGTGATTTCGGATGCTTTAACTTTTATG
Organism: uncultured Aggregatibacter sp.; assembly: GCA_963515835.1. GTDB lineage: Bacteria > Pseudomonadota > Gammaproteobacteria > Enterobacterales > Pasteurellaceae > Aggregatibacter. The sequence continues at coordinate 37,762 of CAUPZK010000005.1, read as the reverse complement.
GCGGGTGATCGTGCGCACGCGGAAGAAGCTTACGCCGGCGACATTATCGGCTTGCATAATCACGGCACGATTCAAATTGGTGATACGTTTACTCAAGGGGAAGATCTAAAATTCACGGGCATTCCAAACTTTGCACCGGAATTATTCCGCCGTATTCGTTTGAAAGATCCACTTAAGCAAAAGCAATTATTAAAAGGCTTGGTACAGCTTTCTGAGGAAGGCGCCGTGCAGGTTTTCCGTCCGTTACTGAATAACGATTTAATCGTGGGTGCGGTGGGTGTATTGCAGTTTGATGTTGTGGTGTCGCGTTTGAAATCCGAATACAACGTCGAAGCCATTTATGAAACCGTCAACGTGGCAACCGCACGTTGGGTGGAATGTGGCGATGCGAAAAAATTTGAAGAGTTTAAACGTAAAAATGAGCAAAACTTGGCGTTAGACGGTGGCGATAACCTCACTTATATCGCTCCAACGATGGTGAATCTCAATCTTGCGCAAGAACGTTATCCGGACGTAACATTCTTCAAAACCCGAGAACATTAATTCGTTTAAAAACGTTAAAAAGAAGACCGCACTTTAAGGGATTAAAGTGCGGTCTTTTTTCTAGGTGTTTTTATTTACTTGTTTTCTTCTTCATTACCATTTTTCAAGGTGGAGAAGTAGTTCGCCAAAATTGGGCCGGAAACGTTGTGCCAGAAGCTGAACACAGCGCTTGGTACGGCAGCGATTGGGTTCAAATGCGCAGTGGCAAGTGCTGCGCCTAAACCGGAGTTTTGCATACCTACTTCAATGGCGATGGCTTTACTGTCATAGTTATTTAATTTGAGTAATTTGGCAGCCATAAAGCCGATGAGGTAACCCAAACAGTTGTGCAACACAACCACACCGAAAATCAATAAGCCGGAGTCGATGATTTTGTCTTTGCTTCCGGCAACCACAGCTGCAAGAATTAAGACAATCGCAACGACGGAAACCAAAGGCATGGTTTGGCTGATTTGTGACATTTGTTTTTTGAACAAGGCACGAATCACCAAGCCTAAGAAAATTGGGAAAAGCACCATTTCTAATACAGAAACGAACATCGCCGTCGCGTTAATTTCGATCCATTGGCTGGCCAACACATAGAAAATCACCGGCGTTAATAACGGCGCCAACAAGGTGGAAATGGTGGTGCAAGCCACGGAAAGTGCGGTGTTACCTCGGGCTAAATAAGTCATCACGTTAGACGATGTACCGCCTGGGCAGGCGCCGACGAGAATCACACCGGCGGCCAAATCGTCCGGCAGGTTCAATGCTTTTGCGAGGACAAATGCAATGGATGGCATGATTACAAATTGTCCGACGACACCGACAATGACGGCTTTCGGATGTTTTGCAACTTCACTGAAATCATTGAAAGTGAGCGTAATCCCCATGCCAAACATCACAATACCGAGCAAGTAAGGAATATATTGGCGGAGCCATAAGAAGGTTTCCGGCGAGAGAAAGGCGAGAAGAGCGAAAAGTAGTACCCAAAGAGCAAAAGTTTTACTGACAAATTGGGTAAATTTAAGCAATGCGTGCATAAAAAATCCTTAAAATTAAAAGTACGAGTAGTGAAAAAAGGTAGCCAACATAGCAGAAAATAGGAGAAATGAAAAAATATTTTCAGTGTGAAAAAGGCGAAAACATGAATTTTTTTATTTTCGCAAGAAATTCACGTTTTTAACTCATGAAAAATTCAGTCAAAAATAACCGCACTCTAATGGAACAAGCGCGCCCACATCTCCCGCACAAACGCCCGTTCAGCACAAAATTCGGATGCATCCACCACAGAGGGTAAACCGAGCAAATTCAAATGGTGAATACGGTTGCGCAGCTCCACATAACATTGTTTTAAGCGTTCGCTGTCAGAATCGGAAATTACGTCATGTTCCGCCATGATCTCGAAAATTCGCACATTGTCTGACCAACGGGTGAGGGCAGGCTGTTGCGGCGAGTGCGCCAACACCAAATATTGTGCGATAAATTCAATGTCCGTAATGCCGCCTTGGTCGGTTTTAATGTTGAATTGGGTGTCATCATGTTTTGCCAAAAGTTTATACATTTTTTCCCGCATTTCGCCGACATCGTGTTTCAGTTGAACTAATTCCCGTGGGGCAGAAAGCACGTTGTGGCGAATGGTTTCAAATTCGTCCCGTAGTTTCTGTTCGCCGAACACTGCACGGCTACGCACCAAGGCTTGTTTTTCCCAGGTCCAGGCTTCGTTTAGTTGATAGTTTTCAAAAGCGGCGAAAGAGCAACCAAGCAACCCTGCATCGCCAGACGGGCGTAGGCGCATATCCACGTCATATAAAATCCCGGCGCTGGTATTCATGCTGAAAATACTGACGATTTTTTGGGCTAAACGTAAATAAAATTGGTTGCTGTCGATGACTTTTTTGCCGCCAACGGTTTGACTGTTGTTGGCGGAATCGTATAAGAAGACAAGATCTAAGTCAGATTTATAGCCTAATTCAATGCCGCCCAATTTGCCGTAGCCCACCACGAGAAAGTTTTTCTCTCCTTCCGTCAAATGTTCGGGCACCCCAAAACGCACGGCGATTTGTTGCCACGCTAAATTGACCACCGCACTGATAATCGCCTCAGCCAAATAAGTGAGATGATCGCTCACTTTCATTACCGGCAACACGCCGAGAATATCGGCAGCGGCAATGCGGAGCAGGGCTGCGTGCTTAAACTGTCGTAAACCATCGATAAATTGTTCTTCGTCATCTTGCGGCAGGCGCAATAAATATTGCTGTAATTCGGAGGCATACTCGGTAAAGTGCGGTGGATTTCGCAGGGATTTTTGATCGAGCAATTCATCGAGTAAAATCGGGTGGCGTGCCACTTGTTCCGCAATAAATTTTGATTGGGCACACAGTTCGATAAGCTGCGTCAAGGCTTGCGGATTTTCTGCCAACAGTTCGAGGTAAGTGGTACGCGTGAGGATTTTTTCAATAATCGTCAAAATCCGCGGCAGTAAAATAGGGCTGTTTGGCGTGTGTAAAACCCGTTGCAACAGGGTTGGCATTAAGCGATTTAGCACTGCCCGCCCGCGCACACCAATGGCATAACGGGGCAGTTCGTTGCGAAATTGCAACAGGCGATCCAACACCGCATCTTGTTCCACCTCCGGCACACCGTTTTGTTGTAAAATACCGAGTAATTCTTGTTCGTCAAAATCCGCTTCGAGAAAATCTTCCCACGCATTTTCCGATGTATTTTCCTCTTGTTCATCGCCAATTAATGACTGAAAAACCGACCGCACTTTGCGCTGATGTTCTTGTAACACGGTGAGAAAACTCGCCCAATCGTGAATCGGGTAGGTGACGGAAACACTTTCTTGTTGCGCCCCCCATTGGGTAAATTCTGCGCAGGCGAAGATTAAACGTTGACGATCCAATTCATTGTCTGGCAGTTGTTGGGTTTGTTGATCTTTGATGGCTTGCAGCACATTTTCCGCACGACGTAGAAATAAATAGGCATGGCGCAAATCGGATTCCTGTTCGGTGGAAATCAAATTCAGCCTGCTTAGTTCCGGCAATAAATTCAGCAATTCGTGCTGCTGCAAGGTAATTTCCCGCCCTCCGCGAATTAACTGGAAAACCTGTACGATAAACTCAATTTCACGAATGCCGCCCGCACCCAATTTGATGTTATCGGTGAGGTTGCGGCGGCGCACTTCCCGTTCGATTTTTTGTTTCATATCTCGCAACGCCTGAATCACGCTGAAATCAATGTAGCGACGATATACAAACGGGCGTAATAAATTCTGTAAAACGGCAACATTGGGATCCGTTGCTTGCGCACCTAAAATGCGACCTTTGATCATGGCGTAACGTTCCCAATCGCGTCCTTGATCCTGATAATACTGCTCCATGGCGTTAAAACTGAGTGCCAGCGCGCCACTGTCGCCAAAGGGACGTAAACGCATATCCGTGCGGTACACAAAGCCATCGGCGGTGTATTGATCCAACGCATTAATCAAGCGTTGCCCCAAACGGGTGAAAAACTTCGCATTATCCACGCTGCGGCGCGCACCCACGGTTTCTCCTTGGCTTGGATACGTAAAAATCAAATCAATGTCGGAAGAAAAATTCAGCTCAAAGCCACCAAGTTTGCCCATGCCGAGAATATATAACTGCTGCGCGTTGCCCTGCGCATCCATCGGCGTACCCATTTCTTCACAAGCCCGCACATAAAGCCAATCGCGCGCACCAATAATTAGACTTTCCGCCAGTTGTGACAAGCGAATAAAAACCTGTTCCACCGTGGCAAAATTGTGACTTTGGCAAACACTCAGCTTCACCATTTCACGGGCGCGAAACAGACGTAATTCCCGATAAAGTTGCTCTTCCGTTTGCACATGCTGTAACACCTCATCTAACCGCTCGGCGTACTGGTCACAGTCCTCAAAGTGCGGTAGTTTTTCCCAACATTTTGCTAAAAACGCAGGCTGTTTCTGCCACGCCTCCGCCACAAAATCCGACATCGCCACCGCCACCGCCATTTGCCCAATATTCGTTGCGGGATCTTCTCTTTGTTGTTCCATTTGTTCAAACAAAGTGGAATCGAATTTCTCCGGAAAAGAGTGAATTAAAACCTCTGCGAGAGAACCGAGTTTATCGGCAAATTGAGCAACAAAAGACATGGTGAATCCTTATGAAAAATGGTGCGTAAACTTTAGCATGAAATGGGGAAAATTTCAGGGGAGAAACAGCCACCTTCGGACGACTATGTGTCGATATATTACAATCTCCTTGCCCTTCCTCAGCAAAATAGATAGACTGAATCTCGTTATTAGTCGGGGTGCTTTGTGCTGAGATCATACCCGTGAACCTGATACAGTTAATACTGACGTAGGAAACTAACGAGAAAATCACACTTCCTTTCTTTTTCTCCACATCTTCTTCATTCGTCATTATTGCTGATTATCTTTTTTCATTAAAAAAGGAACAATGATGCAATATGCGTTTTGTCGTTCTGTGCCGGTAAATGGCGGAGGACGTTATGAGTAAAGTCGCGCAGGCGTTGACCATTGCCGGCTCAGATAGCGGCGGTGGTGCCGGAATTCAGGCTGATTTAAAAACCTTTCAAATGCGTGGTGTGTTTGGCACCTCGGTGATTACGGCCGTCACGGCGCAAAACACCTTAGGCGTCTTTGATATTCACGCCATTCCTCTTCAAACCATTCAAAGCCAGCTGAAAGCGATTGCTGATGATTTCACGATTAGCGCCTTTAAAATCGGTATGTTAGGCACAGCAGAGATTATCGAATGTGTCGCTGAGGCATTAAAGCAGTATCACTTCGGCATGTTGGTGTTAGATCCTGTCATGATCGCAAAAGGCGGTGCGCCATTGTTGCAACAAAGTGCGGTCGATTCTTTGAATACATTTTTATTGCCGCTGGCAGATGTGATTACGCCGAACTTGCCGGAAGCTAAAGCACTAACAGGCGTGGAGGTCATTGACGATCAAACGGCGCAACAAGCAGCACAAATTTTGCAGGCGCGTGGTGTGAAAACGGTGGTGATTAAAGGCGGACACAGCGCGCATTCACAAAGTGCGGTATGCCGCGATTGGGTTTTTACTCCTAGCGCACAATTTACTTTAGAACGCCCACGTTATGCGACAGCGCAAACCCATGGTACGGGTTGCACCTTCTCCGCTTGTATGACGGCGGAGCTTGCCAAAGGCGTTTCCGTGGAACAGGCGATTAAAACCGCAAAAGACTACATTACGGCGGCAATTAGCCATCCGTTAAATATCGGCCATGGACATGGACCGACCAATCATTGGGCTTATCAAGACAAAGCATAATTCATACTGAGGAACAGACACATGAAAAAAACAACGTTAATTTTGACCGCACTTTCTTTATACACCGGTATGGCATTGGCGAATCATTATGAAGAAACCGTGAATATTTATACTTACGATTCTTTTACGTCTGATTGGGGCGCCGGCCCGAAAGTAAAACAAGCATTTGAACAGCAATTCCCACTTTGTAAGGTGAATTATATGCCATTTGAAAGCGGCGGCACGTTGTTTAACCGCGTGCGTCTGGAAGGGCATAAAACCAAAGCAGATATCGTGTTAGGCTTGGATAATTTTGTATTGGATGAAGCGAAAAAAAGCCAATTATTTGATTCAAATAACATCGACTTAAGCCAACTTTCTTTGCCAAATCAATGGACGGATAACACGTTCTTGCCTTACGATTTCGGCACGTATGCCTTTATATACGATAAAAATAAAGTGAAAAATCCACCCAAAAGCCTGAAAGAATTGGTAGAGCGTGAAGATTTACGTGTGATCTATCAAGACCCGCGCACTAGTAGCGTGGGACGGGGGTTGTTAGTGTGGATGAATACAGTTTATCCGGCAGACCAAGTGGCGCAAGCCTGGCAACAACTCGCCAAACACACAGTTACTGTGGGCAAGGGCTGGTCGGACACTTACGGCGCATTCTTGAAAGGGGAGGCGGATGTCGTATTAAGTTACACCACCTCTCCGTTATACCATCAATTATTTGAAAATAAAGAGAATTATGCGGCAACCACATTTGCTGAAGGCAATGTGATGCAAGTGGAATTGGCAGCGCGAATCGCAGAGCATAAAAATCAATGCGCAGATCACTTCATGGATTTTTTGGTAACACCGGAAGCGCAAAAGCCGATTGTCACGGCAAATGTGATGTTCCCGGTGATCCAAGCGCCGGTTGAACCACACTTTGATGCCCTAAAAGAAACTGTGTTGAAGCAGTCTTTCTTGAATACCTCCAATATTAGCCCGGAAACGTTGCGGAGTTGGATTAATCAATGGCAAACCACATTAACTAAATAATTCGAACGATGTTTTGGTTGTCTCGTTCATTGTTTACCCGCTTATTTTTTTCTAGCCCGCAATTCCGCCCGCGTCATTATGTGGGCGGAATTAGCGTTATTTTGCTGATTTCGTTGCTTTATGGCTTTGCCATGCGTGCCGTGTTGGCGCAAGGCAGTGAATTTCAGTGGCAACAATTCTTTGCCGATAGCTATTTGCATCACGTTATCGCGTTTAGCTTCGGACAAGCGTTGCTTTCTGCGTTGTTATCCCTGTTCTTCGGCGTGCTACTCGCTCGCGCTTTTTATTATGTGGAATTTGTCGGCAAAGCCTTTTTGCTGAAAATCATGTCGCTAACTTTTGTGTTGCCGGTGTTGGTGGCGATTTTCGGCTTAATTGGCATTTATGGCGCCTCCGGTTGGATTGCACAACTCTTGCATTTTGGGGACCGCACTTGGACGGGCAGCATTTACGGCTTGTCGGGGATTTTAATTGCGCATCTTTTTTTTAACATTCCGCTGGCAACCAAACTGTTTTTACAAAGTTTGGAAAGCATTCCTTATGAACAGCATCAGTTGGCGGCACAACTGAATATTCGTGGTTGGCGTTTTGTGCGATTGGTGGAATGGCATGCACTGCGTCGCCAGATGTTGCCGACTTTCAGCTTGATTTTTATGCTCTGTTTTACCAGTTTTACGGTGGTGCTCACCTTAGGTGGTGGGCCGCAATATACCACGCTAGAAACGGCGATTTATCAGGCGATTTTATTTGAATTTGATTTGCCGAAAGCGGCAGTGTTTGCCTTGTTGCAGTTTATGTTTTGTTTGTTGCTATTTACGTTTAGCAGTCTGTTCAATAACACTTCACAAACCACGTTAAGTAGCCCGTATCGTTGGCTGAGCCCATCGAAAAGTGCGGTCAAATTTTTCCATGTTTTTTTGCTCGGTGTTTTTGTGTGTTTTATGTTGTCGCCGTTGTTAAATATTTTGTTTAGCGCACTGACATCCGGAAAATGGCTGACGGCGTGGCACAATCCGCAACTGTGGAAAGCCTTAATCTACTCTTTAACTATTGCGCCTGCGTCCGCTTTACTGGCGTTGCTCATGGCGGTGGCATTGTTGTTACTCTCACGCCGTTTGCAATGGCTGTATTATGTAAAAACAGCGCAATTTATTCTCAATGCCGGCATGGTGATTTTAGCGATTCCCATTTTGGTGTTGGCGATGGGATTATTTTTATTGTTTCGTGACGTGGATTTTAGCAATGCCCATTTATTTGCCATTGTCGTTGCCTGTAACGCCTTGAGTGCTATGCCTTTCGTACTGCGCATTTTGACTGAGCCATTCAACAACAATATGTTGTATTACGAACGTTTGTGTAATTCCCTTGGGATTGTCGGCTGGCAACGTTTTCGTCTGATTGAATGGCATACACTTCGTACACCGATAAACTATGCACTTGCCTTGGCATTTGCGCTTTCCTTGGGGGATTTCACGGCGATTGCGTTGTTCGGCAACCAAGAATTCACCTCATTGCCCCATTTGTTATATCAACAATTAGGCAGTTATCGTTACCAAGAAGCCGCTGTCACTGCCGGTATTTTGCTGTTATTATGCGGCGCTATTTTCGCCTTAATTGAAAATCAAAAGGAACAACATGATTCGCTTAGATAACGTATTTTTAGCGGATGATACCCTGCCAATGACATTTGACTTGCAGGTGGCAGAAGGGGAGCGTATTGCCATTATTGGTCCAAGCGGTGCGGGTAAAAGTACGTTGTTCAATTTAATTGCCGGTTTCGTATTGCCGACACAAGGCAATATTTGGTTAAACGGTGAAAACCATACCCGTAGCGCGCCGTATGAGCGACCTGTGTCCATGTTGTTTCAAGAGAACAATTTATTTCCGCATTTAACCGTGCAACAAAATTTGGCATTGGGCTTAAAAACAAGCTTAAAATTGACCGCACTTGAGCAAGATCAGATCGAACAGGTTGCTGATGCGGTAGGATTAACCTCCTTTTTATCCCGTCTGCCAAACAGTTTGTCGGGCGGACAAAAACAACGGGTCGCATTGGCGCGTTGTTTGTTGCGTGATAAACCGATTTTATTGTTGGACGAACCGTTTTCTGCGCTCGATCCTGAATTGAGAATGGACATGCTCAATTTGATTGATGAGCTTTGCCACAGTAAAAACCTAACATTGTTGCTTGTGACCCATCAACCGTCAGAGCTGACGGGCAAAGTGGATCGTATGCTTCGTATTGAAAATGGTCGGATAAGCCAGCAAGAAAAATGCGCTTAAAATGCACCGCACTTTTTATTTACTTTGTTTTACTTAAGGAGACCTATGTCAACTAGTACCTTACAAATTTACTCCATCACACCGCACCCAACCGCAGAATATTGGTCGGTGTGCAAAGTAGAAGCCCTATTTGAAACGCCCTTTTTAGATTTAGTTTATCGCGCGGCACAAATCCATCGCAAAAATTTCAATCCACGCGCGATTCAGCTTTCTACTTTAATGTCGATTAAAACCGGTGGTTGTCCGGAGGATTGTGGGTATTGTCCGCAATCAGCGCGTTATCAAACGGGCGTGCAAAATCAAGAATTGTTAAATGTGGAAGACATCGTGGCAAAAGCCAAAATCGCCAAAGCGCGTGGTGCCGGTCGTTTCTGTATGGGCGCCGCATGGCGCGGGCCAAAACCGAAAGACATCGCAAAAGTGACAGAAATTATCAAAGCGGTGAAATCTCTCGGTATGGAGACTTGCGGTACTTTCGGTTTATTACAAGATGGCATGGCAGAAGAATTAAAAGACGCGGGCTTGGATTACTACAATCACAACTTAGACACTGCACCGGAACATTACAGCGAAGTGATTGGTACACGCCGTTTTGACGATCGTATCAGTACCTTAGGTAAAGTGCGCAAAGCCGGCTTGAAAGTGTGTTGTGGCGGGATTGTGGGCATGAATGAAACCCGCAAAGAACGCGCAGGACTCATCGCCAGCCTGGCGAATTTGGATCCTCAACCGGAATCCGTGCCTATCAACCAATTAGTGAAAATCGAAGGCACACCGCTTGCCGATGCAGAAGAACTAGATTGGACAGAATTTGTGCGCACCATTGCCGTAGCACGTATTACCATGCCAAACAGTTACGTCCGCCTATCCGCCGGCCGCCAAGGCATGAGCGAAGAAATGCAAGCAATGTGTTTCATGGCGGGGGCTAACTCGATTTTCTACGGCGACAAGCTGCTCGTCACCGGCAACCCGGAAGAAGACGGCGACCGTTTATTGATGGAAAAACTCGATTTAGAACCGGAAACGGAAGAGAACAAGCATTTGCGTTGATGGTTAATTGAAACATATAAAAAAGCCACTTTGACTCCAAAGTGGCTTTTTTGTGTTTACGGATTTTTGTGGTATTTGAATTTACTTCAATTGTCCTTTAATTGCCTCAGCAACGAATTCTGCCTCTGGGCCAAGGATAACTTGTAACCCGTCGTTGCCGAGTTTGACGTTGCCTTTGGAGCCAAGGGATTTAAGTTGTGCTTCGTCAATTTTGCTACGATCCGATAAGGTTAAACGTAAGCGAGTGATACAAGCGTCAACGGTTTTTAGGTTATCGGCACCGCCTAAAGCGTCGATAAATTTAACCGCTCTTTCTTCACGAGAGTGATTGTGTTCGCTTTGTTCTTCTTTTGGCTCTTCAGCTTCTTCAGTACGACCGATGGTTTTTAAGTTGAAGGCTTGGATAGCAAAGCGGAAAACGATGTAGTAAATGGTGAAGAAGACTAAGCCTTGTACCAATAACATGTACCAGTCAACGGCTAATGGGTTGCGTGAAGATAACACCATATCCACTAAACCGGCACTGAAGCCGAAGCCCGCAATCCAGTGCATGCTTGCTGCGATAAACACGGAAATACCGGTTAATAACGCGTGTAATACATAAAGAATCGGTGCCACGAACATGAAGGAGAATTCAAGTGGTTCGGTGATGCCGGTGAAGAAGGAAGCAAATGCACCCGCTAACATGATAGACGCCACTTTCACTTTTTGGCTTGGTTTTGCGCATTGGTAAATTGCCAATGCCGCGCCCGGTAAACCGAACATCATGACCGGGAAGAAACCGGCTTGATACATACCGGTAACACCTACCGTAGCCGTGCCTTCAGCGATGGATTTTGCACCCCCTAAGAAGTTTGGAATATCGTTAATGCCGGCAACGTCAAACCAGAATACCGAGTTTAACGCGTGGTGTAAGCCAACCGGAATTAATAGACGGTTGAAGAAACCGTAAATACCCGCACCTACAGCGCCTAAATCTTTGATGGATTCACCGAAAGACACTAAGGCGTTGAAGATGTAAGGCCATACATAAAGCAGAATAAAAGAAAGGGCAATCATGGCGAAAGAGACCACGATTGGGACTAAACGTTTTCCGCTGAAGAAGGACAGGGCTTTTGGCAACTCTACTTGATAGAAACGGTTGTAAAGTTCGGCAGAAAGCACACCGATTAAGATCCCGATAAATTGGTTATTGATTTTACCGAAAGCGGCAGGCACTTGGCTTGGATCGATATGTTGTAATTGAGCCACGCCACCCGGTGCGAGTAGAGTGGTCACGACATAGTAGCCTACCAAACCGGAAAGGGCGGCTGAACCGTGTTTGTCTTTAGATAACCCGAAAGCCACGCCCACGGCAAATAATAAGCCCATGTTGTCGATGATGGCAGCACCGGATTTGATGAGCAAGGCGGCAAGTTGGCTATTCGCCCCCCAACCGTCCGGGTCTAGCCAATAGCCGATCCCCATTAGTACGGCGGCGGCCGGCAATACGGCCACCGGCACCATTAAGGCTTGCCCGATTTTTTGGGCATAACTGAGAATACTCATAAGAACTCCTTTAATTTTTTGATTCATAAAATAATTTTTAAGGTCTGCGTAGCATAGCGCGAGAGGATTTCGCTTTTCAAATAAAAACTTTCGTATTTGTGAGAGCTATCACGAATCTGTTGGCACGATGCTTAACTTAAAAACAAAATAACGGATCAAGCACGCTTAATCCGTTAATTTGAAACCAAAAGAAGATTATTCTACTTTTAATTGTTTGCCGTCATAGCTCATGCTTTGAACAGAGGTTAAGGCTTTGCCACCATCGGTTTCCCCACCAATGAGCAATACTTTGTTGTCATAAGACACGGCAACACCGTAACCGATGCCTGCCGGCAATTCGCCAATGATGTTCCATTTGCCGTTGTTTAACGTATAAATGTCTTTATGCCAGGCTTTACTTAAGCCTTGGTGAGCGTGAAGTTTTCCTTCTTTAAATTGTTTGACGGAACCCGGGAAGTTTGCACCACCGGTGACTAAGTAATGACCGTGGCTGTAACCTGCCATTGCTCCCGCCAAACCATCTTGGCTTTGACCTTTTGGAGCCGGTAAATCAGGCAGGTTTTTCCATTGAACGCCTTTGTTAGTGAATGTACCGGCGTGAGTTTCTGCCGTACGCAAGCCCGGTTTGATTTCCCCATTCACGACAATCAAATCATTGCCTTGAATAGTGAATGCTGCACCGGCGCGACCGGAGAAGGGTAAGCGACCTTCGTTGCGCCATTTATTGGTAGATGGCTCATAGCTTAACAATTCGGTGGTGAAGAAATAGTCTTCCGGACGTTGTTCAAAATACGCTTTGGTGATTGCGTCTTTTTTCGCTTTGTCTTCCCCTGCTGAAACAGTGTCTTGGAAGAAACCGTTGAAAATAGACAAGTTAGAACCGCCCACGATATACACTTTATTATCGTGTGATGCGCCACTTGAACCGACTAAACCGCGTGGCGAGCGGGTGGGCAATTTGCTCCAAGTATTATCAGCCGGGTTATAGCTGTAGGCATCGTTGACTAACTGCAATTCGCCTTTTTCATTTTTTTGTAATCCACCGAAGACATACAATTTACCGTCAACGGCCGCTGCCACAGGTTGGTTACGGTCACCACCCGGGAATGTAGCGATTTCTTTCCATTGGGCGTTCGGGGTTTTTAAATCTAATGCATAGAATTTATCGCCGCCTGTACCTAAGCCGACATAAACGGTATCGCCAATTAACGCACCGGCACCGCTTTTAATGCCCACCGGTAAATCAGGATAAGCGGCAGCGTGCGCGGTTACCGCAAAAGTGGTTGCCGCCAAGAAGAGGGTGGCGAATGTTGTTTTTTGAAATCTCATAATAAACCTCGTTTGGAGTGATTTGGGCTATTCGTCAACGGCAGAATAGGTCTTTTATGTGTAGGGTAAGAAAGTGCGGTTCAAATTTACTGCGTTTTGCAACCGCACTTTTAGGTTCCTAAGGTATTAACAAATTCGGGATGAATGTGATGATACTTGGGAAAATGGTAATTAATACCAAGGTCACGAAAATCGGGATTAAGAATGGCAATACGCCTTTCGTTACTGTGGAGACGGACATATTACCCACGCGGGCGACCACGAATAACGCCATCCCCATCGGTGGGGTTAAGATGCCGATCATCATGTTCAAGGTTGTCATAACGCCGAAGAACACAAGGTCGATACCGAATTGCATGGCGATTGGAATTAGCATTGGCAATACAAGGAATTGTAATGCCAAGGCATCAATGAACATACCGAGGAACAATAACAAGGCATTGATCATGACTAACACCATTAATGGCGAATCTGCTACCGCAACGAAGACATCGGCAATGCGCATTGCCACTTGTTCGCGGGCGATCATGTCGCCAAAGAAGGTGACGGTCATAATCATTAATGCCACAACACCGGTAATGGACATCGCTTCCACGCAGCTGTTGAAGAGCATTTTCAAGGTTAATTCTTTATAGATGAATTTACCGATAATCACAGAATAGGTTGCTGCAACCACTGCAGATTCTGTCGGGCTGAATAAACCGGAGAAGATACCGCCGATAATCAATATTGGGGTTAAAATTGCCCAGAATGCTTTTTTGAATGAAGAGCAAAGTTCTTCACGAGAAGCTTTTGGTGTTCTTGGATAGCCTCGTTTCTTGGAAACATAGTAGTTCATTGCCATTAAGGCGATGGTGACCAACACGCCCGGCACAAAGCCGGCAATAAAGAGTTTTGCAATAGATTCATTGGCGATAACACCGTAAATGATCATAGCAATGCTTGGCGGAACTAACGGGCCGATGATACAAGATGCTGCCGTAATACCGCCGCAGATGTCATCATCATAGCCAGCATCACGCATAGCTTTGATTTCTAATTGACCTAAACCACCCGCATCGGCAAGTGCAGAACCTGACATGCCGGAGAATAACAAGCTTGCACCGATATTAACGTGCCCCATACCGCCGGTATAGTGGCCAAGTAAGGCTTTGGCGAAGTTAAAGATACGTTCGGTGATACCGCCGGTGTTCATTAAAATCCCGGTAAGAATATAGAATGGCACGGCAAGGAGTGGGAAGCTATTTAAACTCATGGTGAGTTTGTCAGAAGCCGCATTGACCACATTCCAGCGAGTCATGGAGAAGTAAAGTAGGGTCGTGATAAATAATGACCAGCCCACCGGTACGCCCAAGAACATAATCACTAACCAGAAAAGCAATGCTACATAAACGGCATTTGCGCCTAATTTGACATAGTCGGTAACGCGGAAGACTTTGTACCAGTCAGGGGCAACAAATAAAATGCCCAATAAAACGACCGCACTTACGATAAAGAAGGTTGCCGGCAAATAGCTTTTGTTTTCTTTGAAGTTGTCTGCTTGCGCTTGAAAGAAGCGAATGAGCATTAAAACGGCAATAATGGGTAAGGAAGCATAAATCCATTTTTCAGAAATACCGCCTAAGGCATCAATTGGGAAATTCGCCCCTAAATAGGTTTTGATACCAAAGTGGATAAAGAAAATCACCCCAAGGAAAATCACGATTTGTACGAAGGTATTGGTGATTTTTTTGACTGCCGGTGGCATTAAGTTAGTCAAGAAGTCGATATAAACGTGCTCTTGTTTTCTGACAGCAACGCTAATGCCGAGCATACCGACATAAACGAACAGCAATTTGGCAAGTTCTTCACTCCAAATTAATGGAGAGTGGAAAGCTTGTCTGAACAGAATTTGCAAAACAAGAATGCAGAATATCACGAGGAATAATGCCCCACCGATCCATTCTTCGAGTTTATTAAAGATTTTCATATTCAACTCCGTTGAATAATAAAGGAGAGAAAAAGCGTGCCTGCCGAAACAGGCACACGAATAAGCGTATTATTTGCTGATGGCTTGAATTTGTTTGAGGGCTTCTTCGCCTTTTGCACCGGTTTGTTTTACAAAGTCAGCATAGAAAGGTTTCATGGCTTCTTTGAATGGCGCAAGATCCGGATGGGTCACGGTGACACCTTGTTTTTCAAAGAAAGTGACTAAGTCTTTTTCACCGTCAACGAATAATTTGGTGTGGTATTCTGCCGCTTTTTGAGCCGCATCTTTGACGACTTTTTGTAAGTCAGCCGGCAAGTCTGCAAAGGTTTCGTTACTCACCAAATAAAGTTGGTCGTTCAAAATGTGGTTGGTCATTGCCAAGTATTTTTGCACTTCATAGAATTTTTGTGCTTGAACGGTTGCCAATGGGTTTTCTTGACCGTCAACGGAATTCGTTTGTAATGCTAGATACACTTCGGAGAATGCCATTGGTGTTGGAGATGCACCCACATATTTTGCGTACGCCAAGTTAGTTGCCGCGTTTGGTACGCGTAATTTTAAGCCCTTCATGTCAGCAATGCTGTTGATGGCACGGTTAGAGGTGGTTTGGCGTGTACCGTTATAGGCTTGGGACAATAATGTTAAGCCTAATTCTTTATTCATTTTTTGGATTAAGTCTTTACCGAATGCAGTGTCAAATAAGGCTTTTTGTGCCACACTGTAGTCACTGATGACGTAAGGTAACGCAAATACCGCGGCTTCAGGATAGAACAATTGGAAACGGGCAGATTCCGCAAACGTGAAGTCTAACGCACCGTCTTTGAGTTGTTTTAACATGGCGCGGTCATCACCTAATTGAGAGCTTGGATAAAGTGAAATGTCAATTTTGCCGTTAGACTTTTCTTTCACTTCTTTGGCGAACATTTCAGCGGCTTTGTATTCATTAGATGATGTGCCGGCGTTCATACCGAATTTTAAATCGTACTCTGCGGCGTGAGCAGCAGACGTGACACCTAGTGCAATGGCGGTGGCGAGAAAAAGTTTAGCGAGTTTCATAAGTTACACTCCTGTCATAGTCAGTTAATTGATGTTAAACACCTGGTTAGATTACAACTTGATTCCATTCTAAAGTAAAAAAATCATTTTAAAATAGATTCTGAAGTTTTATTTCAGAAATGAGAGGTAGATCACATCATTGGAAAAACACTTCAAAAAGATATTTTAAAATGAAGTGTTGTTATCATATAATACCTAGCGACAAGAATGACTGCCAAATGCAGCCGCAAATTAAGAGGAGTTTTTATGTCATTCACTCAACACAAATTATCCCACCAAGCGGTTTTTGCCCAAATTCAAAATGGCTTGATTGCGTCCTGCCAACCGGTTGATGATGGCCCGATGGATAAGCCGGAAATCGTTGCTGCGATGGCGCAGGCTTCTGTTATCGGTGGGGCGGCTGGACTGCGTATTGAAGGCGTGGACAACTTGAAAGCCACGCGACCGACCGTTAATGTACCGATTATCGGTATTGTAAAACGCGATTTGCCGGACAGCCCGGTGCGTATCACGCCGTTTTTACAAGACATTGAAGATTTAGCGCATGCCGGTGCGGATATTATTGCCGTGGATGGCACACAGCGTCCGCGTCCTGTTGACATTGAAAGTGCGGTCAAAAAAATTCATGAAATGGGCTGCCTTGCCATGGCGGATTGCTCAAACTTAGAAGAAGGGCTGTATTGCCAAAAACTTGGCTTTGATATTGTGGGCAGCACCATGTCAGGCTACACAGGTGGCACTGTACCGGAGGAACCGGACTATCAATTAGTGAAAGCTTTAAAAGCGGCAGGCTGCAAAGTGATGGCAGAAGGCCGTTACAACACGCCGGAATTGGCGAGAAAAGCCATTGAAATCGGTGCGGATTTTGTGACGGTCGGTTCAGCCTTAACGCGCTTAGAACATATTGTGAGCTGGTTCTCAAGTGCGGTCAAATCTGCAAATAAATAATCAAGAGGAAAAAATGATGCGTTGTTTAGCCTTAGATATTGGTGGAACGAAAATCGCCTCAGCCATTGTGTCAGGCACTCAAGTGACGCAACGACAACAAATCCACACACCACAACAAAATGTGGCGGAGGCAATGCATCAAACGTTCGCAAAATTACTTTCGGATTATGCGGGGCAATTTGATTATGTTGCGGTTGCCTCTACAGGCATCATCAATAAAGGAATATTGACCGCACTTAATCCGAAAAATTTAGGTGGACTGGCGTATTTCCCCTTAAAACAAAGCCTTTCTCAGCATACCTCAAAGCCCGTGTATTTATTAAATGATGCGCAAGCCGCGACATATGCGGAATATCAACGGCAAGATAAAAAGCATCTGCAAAACTTTGCGTTTATCACTGTCTCGACCGGTGTTGGTGGCGGATTAATTTTAAACCGTCAATTACTCACTGAACCAAACGGCATTGCCGGTCATATTGGGCATACTGTCGCCGATCCCAATGGCCCGGTGTGCGGTTGTGGTCGCATCGGTTGCGTGGAAGCCATTGCCTCAGGGCGCGCTATTGAAGCGGTTTCCAAACAATGGGACGATCCTTGCGATCCCAAAGAAGCGTTTGCCCGTTTTAGAAAAATGGATGAAAAAGCCACCGCACTTGTGTCTCGTTCAGCCAACGCGATTGCCAATTTAGTGGCGGATTTGGTGATTGGTATGGACGTGCAACAGGTGGTCATTGGCGGTAGCGTTGGGTTGGCGGAAGGCTATTTGCCTTTGGTGAAACAGCATTTGGCGCAAATGCCGGAAATTTATCGTTGTCCGCTGGGGGCTGCACAATTAGGGCAAGATGCCGGACTGATCGGCGCAGCCGCATGGGCACTTACTCAAATTAATTGTTAGGAGCATTTATGGCAAAAAACGGCAGTGTACTGAATACCATTAGCTCTTTGTACCAGAGTTTAACGAAAACGGAGAAGAAAATCGCAGACGCCATTAATCGCTCGCCGGATATCGTCATGCGATACTCTTTGGCTGAGCTGGCTTCTTACTTAGATGTGGGTGAGGCTACCTTCGTGCGTTTTTGTCGTACTTTAGGCTTTCGTGGGTTTAGCGATTTTAAATTAGCGTTTTCTATTGAGGTTGCGAAAACGCAAGGAGGCAAAGATAACAGCTTATTGGATACGGAAGTCACAGCAGATGATGATCCGGTGAAAATTGCCCGTAAATTGCAGTCTGTGATTAATACAGTGATGGATGAAACCATTGATTTGCTGGATCTAAATCAGCTGGAGTTAGTGGTAAGTTTCATTCGACGTGCGAATCGCGTTTTTATCTTCGGCGTTGGCACCTCTGGTGTAACAGCAGAAGATGCTAAAAATAAATTTATGCGCATCGGCATTCCGGTCGATGCCAGCGGTAACAATCACTTTATGTATATGCAAGCAGCATTGTTACAACGCAATGATGTAGCCATTGGTATCAGTCATTCCGGCTATTCGCAAGAAACCGCGCATGCCTTAAAAATTGCCAAAGAGAATGGTGCAATCACAGTGGCATTGACCCATAGCATGCGTTCGCCTTTGACTGAACATGCCGATTTTGTGTTGGTCAACGGCAATAAACAAGGCAAGCTACAAGGGGATTCAATCGGAACCAAGACTGCCCAATTATTCGTTCTTGATTTAATTTATGCGTTGTTGGTGCAAGCAGAGCAAGATAAAGCGATCAAGACCAAAGAGAAAACCCTTAATGTGATTTTAGAACAGCGTATTAAATACTAAACAGGAGATAACAATGCGTGATTTAAAAGGTATTTTCAGTGCGTTATTAGTGTCATTTAACGAAGATGGCTCTATTAATGAAAAAGGCTTACGCCAAATTATTCGCCATAATATCGACAAAATGAAAGTTAATGGTTTGTATGTCGGCGGATCCACCGGTGAAAACTTCATGCTTTCTACCGAAGAGAAAAAACAAATCTTCCGTATTGCAAAAGATGAAGCGAAAGACCAAGTGGCGTTAATCGCCCAAGTGGGTAGCGTGAATTTACACGAAGCGGTGGAATTAGGTAAATACGCCACCGAATTAGGCTATGACTGTCTTTCTGCGGTCACCCCGTTCTACTACAAATTCAGCTTCCCTGAAATCAAACACTACTATGACACCATCATTGCGGAAACCGGCAATAACATGATCGTGTACTCCATTCCGTTTTTAACCGGTGTGAATATGGGCGTGGAACAATTCGGTGAACTTTACAAAAACCCGAAAGTGCTTGGCGTGAAATTCACAGCAGGTGATTTCTATTTATTAGAACGTTTACAAAAAGCCTATCCAAACCACTTAATTTGGGCGGGCTTCGATGAAATGATGCTGCCGGCGGTGGCTTTAGGTGTGGATGGTGCTATCGGCAGTACATTTAACGTGAACGGTGTTCGTGCAAGACAAATCTTTGACTTGACTAAACAAGGCAAACTGGCTGAAGCGCGTGAAATTCAACATGTGACCAACGATTTAATCGAAGGTATCTTAGCCAATGGTTTGTATTTAACCATCAAAGAATTGTTGAAATTGGAAGGTGTGGATGCTGGCTATTGTCGTGAACCCATGACGGCAAAAGCGACCGAAGCACAATTAGCCAAAGCAAAAGAATTAAAAGCGAAATATCTCTAATTTAATGGAAAAAGAGACCGCACTTTTCTGGTGTAGGGACAGGCGTTATGCCTGTCCTAAATGCGCTTTATGACATAAATGGGACAGGCATAATGCCTGCCTCGACAAAATGATTGTAAAGTGCGGTCGCCCTAAAGGAAGTTTATTATGCGCCTCATCCCTCTACATAACGAACAACAAGTTAGCCGTTGGGCTGCACGTCATATTGTCGACAGAATCAATCGTTTTCATCCCACCGCAGAACGCCCGTTTGTATTGGGTTTACCTACCGGCGGAACACCACTTAAAACTTACCAAGAACTGATCCGCTTAAACCAAGCCGGTGAAGTGAGTTTTAAACATGTGGTCACATTCAACATGGATGAATATGTGGGGCTTCCGAAAGAACATCCGGAAAGCTATCACAGCTTCATGCACAACAATTTTTTCAACCACATTGATATTCAGCCGCAAAACATCAATATTTTAGACGGCAATACGGACGATCATGATGAAGAATGTCGCCGTTACGAAGAAAAAATCAAATCTTACGGAAAAATTCATTTATTTATGGGCGGCGTTGGCGTAGATGGACATATTGCCTTCAACGAACCGGCTTCTTCGTTGAGCTCCCGCACCCGTATTAAAACCTTAACACCGGATACGATCATCGCCAATTCCCGCTTTTTTGATAATGATGTCAATAAAGTGCCGAAATATGCTTTAACCATTGGTGTCGGCACGTTATTAGACGCAGAAGAAGTGATGATTTTAGCCACCGGTCATGGGAAAGCGTTAGCCGTACAAGCCGCGGTTGAAGGGGCAGTAAACCACATGTG
The DNA here is from genome assembly GCA_963515835.1 of uncultured Aggregatibacter sp. Classification (GTDB taxonomy): domain Bacteria; phylum Pseudomonadota; class Gammaproteobacteria; order Enterobacterales; family Pasteurellaceae; genus Aggregatibacter. Next base: position 17,223 of record CAUPZK010000005.1, on the reverse strand, counting down.
GACGGTGAGCGCCTTGCAATTACATCGCCATTTTGTGTTGGTGTGTGATGAGCCGGCATTGCAAGAACTGAAAGTAAAAACCGTGAAATATTTTACCGACTTGGAAAGTCACGCCATTCACAGCGTGTTGTAATGTTTAGCGCAAAAGTGCGGTGAATTTTTAGATTATTTTTTTAAGGTACGATAATGAAATATGCATTAATTAATTGTGTTATTTACACAAAATACGAAATTCTACGGGATTATGCCGTGGTGATTAACGGTGAAACCATTGAAGCCGTGATTCCACAAAGCGAATTGGAAAGTGGTATTAAAACCCTTGATTTACAAGGGCATAACCTCACTGCCGGTTTTATTGACTTGCAATTAAACGGCTGTGGCGGCGTGATGTTCAACGACCAAACCAGTGTAGAAACCTTAGAAATCATGCAAGCGACTAACCTGAAATCCGGCTGTACCAGCTTCTTGCCAACCTTTATTACGGCGCCGGATGAGGGAATTAAAAGTGCGGTGAAAATTATGCGTGAATATTTGAATAAGCATAAAAACCAAGCACTGGGTTTGCATATTGAAGGGCCGTATTTGAGCATAGAGAAAAAAGGCGTACACCGTCCGGAATATATCCGTGAAATTTCACCTGAAATGAAAGATTTCTTGTGTGAAAACGCCGATGTGATCACGAAACTCACTATTGCCGCGGAAAACCCGACCATCAACTATACGCCTGATTTTGTTAAAAGCGGCATTGTGGTGTCAGTCGGTCACTCTAATGCTACCTATGAGGTGGCAAAAGCCGCTTTCCACAAAGGCGCGACTTTCGCCACCCACTTACATAACGCTATGTCGCCGATCAGTTCCGGTCGTGCAATGGGCGTGGTTGGTGCCGTGTTGGATTCTGATGTTTACACCGGCATTATCGTGGATGGCGTTCATGTGAATTTCGGTAATGTGCGTTTGGATAAAAAAATCAAAGGCGACAAACTTTGTATCGTTACCGATTCTCTAGCGGCTGCCGGCGCAGGTCCTGAATTAGAAACGTTCACCTTCGTGGGTAAAACCATTTATGTGAAAGAAGGACGTTGCTATGACGGCAACGGCACCATCGCAGGAGCGTCTATCACTATGATGGAATCCATCAAAAATGCGGTGGAATATGTTGAGATTCCACTTGCCGAAGCGATTCGTATGAGTAACCTTTATCCGGCACGCGCCATCGGTGTCGATGACCGTTTGGGTTCCGTTGAAGCCGGCAAAGTCGCTAACCTTGCTGTCTTCACGAACGATTACCACGTCATTGGTACCGTTGTGAACGGCGAGTGGAAAGCGAATTAATCAGGTATGAGCTTGTTGTCTAATGGATAGGACAGCATTTTATAAATAACGCCCTGTGCGATTTCGATACTCGTCAAGCTCACCATGTTTCTTTTTGATGGCGCGCGTTTCCTAACGCTCGTCTTTTTATATCAACGGATTATCGGCACATGCTGTGAAGCATGCACCATAAAATGCCCTGAAAATAAAAGTGCGGTGGATTTCCCAAGTGTTTTTAACACCTCAAAAATCCACCGCACTTTTTTCTTTTTCTTTTAATGGCAACGGCTACTAAGGTTGTTTGACGTTGGTACCGTAATGGTTGGAATAACGGCAATGTTTGGTGAAGTACAGTTGTTACATTTCATTTTCGCCATTTGATTGATCACTAATCTGCCTAAAGTTTCGATATGTGCTGGAGAAGCGTTCAGTGCCGGAATGTATTGATAACTTTCACCGCCGTTAGTGATGAAATAGTCTTTATTTTCCTCAGCAATTTCTTCCAAGGTTTCTAAACAATCCACGGCAAAGCCTGGGCAAATCACCGCCACTTTCTTAATGCCCTGTGCTGCAGCATTAGACAAAAACTCATCGGTATAAGGCTGTAACCATTCTTCTTTACCAAAACGGGATTGGAAGGTTAAGCCCCATTGTTTTTCATTTAAGCCTAGCCCTTGTGCCACTGCAGCTGCCGTTTGTTGGCAATGCGTGCGGTAGTAATCACCGGTGTTTTCATAACGCAACGGAATGCCGTGAAAGGAGAACAGTAAAAACTCATCTTCGCTTAACCGTGCTTTGCAAGAATCAATCAGCGCAGAAATGTAATGCTGGTTGAGCGGATAAGAATGAATAAACTCAAAGGGCACAATGCCGCGTTGTTGTTTTAATGCCTCGGCAAAAGCATCGAAGACGGCACCGGTTGTACTGCTGCTGTATTGCGGATAGAGCGGGAGTACGATGATATGATCCACCTTTTTATCTATTAATTTTTGTACCGCACTTGGCATGGACGGATTGCCATAAGTCATACCGATTTCGATTTCCACATCCAATTGCTGTTGTCGGAAAAAGTCGATTAAGCCCTGTTTTTGTTGTTCGGTGTACATCATTAACGGAGAACCTTGTTCGGTCCAAATGGAACGGTAATTTTTGGCGACGCGTTTAGAACGTAACGGCAAAATAATGGCTTTAAGCAACGGATACCATTTATAACGTGGCAAATCGACCACGCGGGGATCGGTTAAAAATTGCCACAAATAACGGGAAATATCCTTAGGACTTGGTGAGTCCGGCGTACCTAAATTGGCAAGAATGACGCCGATTTTTAAATTAGTCATGTGTAATAATAGAAAGAGTTAAACGTGAAACGCAGCATAGTTTATCTTGCTCGTCCCGAATGTCAATTTGCCAAACTTGAACGTTTTTGCCTAAACGAATCGGGATTGATTTAGCGCAAACATAGCCTTGTTTTACCGGGCGTAAATGGCTCGCATTGATCTCTAAACCAACGACAGCCTGATTTTCTTCTACACAGCAAAAACCGGCAGTGGAAGCAACGGTTTCCGCAAGTGCCGCAGAAATGCCGCCGTGTAAAAATCCCATGGGTTGGGTGGTGCGGTGATCCACCGGCATACGGGCTTCCAGCCAATCATCGCCCTGTGCGGTAAATTCTATGCCTAAATGTGCCACGGCACAGTGTTGGCAGAAGTCATTCAGTTGTTGCAGCGTGAGGTGTTGTTTCCAAATGCTCATGGTGTTGTTATTTCAATAAAGTTAATAAGGCTTGTACAGGGTGTTTCGGCTGATAATGGGCGAAACGCTTCACTTGGCTACGACAGGAATAACCGGTGGCTAAGCAGAAGTTCGGATCTTTATGTTGCAACTTCTTCTCCCATGAGGCTTCATAAATGGCTTTTGACATATCGATATGCTGGGTTTCATGCCCGAATGTCCCCGCCATTCCACAACAACCGACGCTTTCAATGTGTAACTGCTGGGCGAAAGCAGCAAAAATATGCTGCCATTCTTTGGCGCTGTTCGGCATTGCCGTCATTTCCGTACAATGCGGGAATAAATACCATTGATGTGGTTCAAAAGTGCGGTCGGTTTTTTCGGTGTTTTGCGCGAATAGCAAGGTGCCGTTATCCAGCTGTTGTTTCAGCCATTCGTGAGCTGTGAGTACGTGGAAATCACCGCGTTCGGCACCAAGAATTTCTTGATATTCATCTCGATAAGACAACACAATGGCGGGATCCACACCGACCAAAGGCATTCCCAGTTTTGCTATACGATTAAGGAAGTCCGCCTGATTTTTTGCGGTTTTTGCAAAACGGGTTAAAAAGCCCTTAATGTGTTGTGCTTTGCCGTTCGGTTTAAATGGCAATACTACCGGCTTAAAGCCCAGTTTTTGGGTTAACGCCACAAAATCGGCAACGACTTTGGCATCATAATAAGAAGTGAATGGATCTTGTACGATAAGCAAAACACGTTGTTTTTCCACCGCACTTAAACTTTCTAATTGCGCTAATGAGGCGTTTTGATGACCAAGTTGAATGAGTTGTTGTTGCAGATTGGGTGTCGAGAGCAACGGTAAATCCGTCATGCCCAAACATTTTTCTGCCACTTTCTGACTAAATTTGGTCGCTGTAAAATAATTGAAGAGCTTTGCTTGTTTTGCCATTAGCGGCGCAACATATTCCACATTAGAGACCACATAATCTTTGATGGGGCGCAGATAACGTTGATGGTAAAAATGGAAGAACTTCGCGCGGAAGCTCGGTACGTCAATTTTAATCGGGCATTGGCTGGCGCAAGCTTTACACGCCAGACAAGTATCCATTGCCGTTTTCACTTCATGAGAAAAATCGTATTCGCCACGGTGTTTTTGATAGCTGTTTTGGATTTTATGCACAATATCCGTGAGTTTTACCGTGGACTGTTTGAAATCTAATTGTGCTGGGGTAACTTGCTCGTTCGCTAATAAACGCAACCATTCACGCACCATAGCGGCACGGCCTTTCGGTGAAAAGACACGATTTTTACTCACTTTCATTGATGGACACATGGTGCTGTGGACGTCAAAGTTAAAGCATAGCCCATTACCGTTACAATTCATGGCGCCGATAAATTCTTCTTTCATTTGCACGGGAATTTGGCGATCGAGGTCGGCTCGCATTGGCGATAAAATCGAATAAAGTGCTTGTTCGCTGTTTAACGGCGTGCAGATTTTTCCCGGATTGAGGCGATTTTGCGGATCAAATAAGAATTTGATGTAACGTAATTCGCGCCATAATTCGGGGGTAAAGAATTTTTCGCCGTATTGCGAACGCATTCCTTTGCCATGTTCACCCCAAATTAAACCGCCGTATTTGCGGGTGAGTTCTGCCACCTCGTCGGAAATCTGTTTGAATAATTTAACTTGCTCTAAATCGCATAAATCTAATGCAGGACGAACATGCAATACGCCTGCATCTACATGGCCGAACATGCCGTATTGTAGATTATGGCTATCTAATAAAGCGCGAAATTCGGTAATGTAATCCGCCAAATTTTCTGGCGGCACACAAGTGTCTTCCACAAAAGGAATCGGTTTTGCTGCGCCTTTTGCGTTGCCAAGTAACCCTACGGCTTTTTTCCGCATGGCATAAATACGTTCAATGGACGGCAAATGATCGCAAACTTGATAGCCGATAATATGATCTTTGCCTTCAGCAATTTTTTGATCTAATTGTGCACATAACTGCGCCACTTGTTTTTCAATTAATGCCTGATTATTGCCGGCATATTCCACAATATTTAAGCCAAGAATCGGATGTTGTGCATCTTCTGTTAACAGTTCTTTGACGGAGTGCCAAATAATGTCTTGTTTAGCCAAATTCAGCACTTTAGAATCCACGGTTTCTACGGAAAGTGCATTGGCTTTGACCATAAAAGGCGCGTTGCGCAATGCCGCATCAAAAGAATTGTATTTAATGTTAATTAACGTACGATGTTGTGGTAGCGGCATTAAATCCAACGTGGCTTCGCAAATAAAAGCAAGTGAGCCCTCTGAACCTGTGAGAATACGGGTTAAATTGAATTCGCTTAAATCATCGTTAAACACATTTTTTAAATCGTAACCGGTCAGAAAACGGTTCAATTGGGGTAAATCATTCAGGATTTGTGCGCGGTTATCTTTGCAACGTTGAAAAATCTCTTGATGGATTTTTTTCACATTGGCAGGGAGAGAGCTTTCTTCTGTATAGCGAAAAACGTCGTCAGATTTGACCGCACTTGTCTCTAAAATTTCGCCATTGATGAGTACGACGCGTAAACCGAGCACGTGGTCGGAGGTTTTCCCGTATTGTAAAGATCCTTGTCCAGATGCATCCGTATTGATCATACCGCCTAAGGTGGCGCGGTTACTGGTGGAGAGTTCCGGTGAGAAAAATAAACCGTGCGGCTTTAGAAATTGATTAAGCTGATCTTTCACTACGCCGGCTTGCACGCGTACCCAACGTTCTTTTACGTTGAGTTCTAAAATCTTTGTCATGTGGCGAGAGAGATCAACAATAATATTGTTATTGATAGATTGCCCGTTCGTACCGGTGCCGCCACCACGTGGTGTAAACGTCAGCGAAAGGTATTTTTCCTGTTGTGCGAGTTTTGTTAGACGAACCACATCGGCAATGCTTTTCGGAAATAAAATAGCTTGCGGAAGTTGTTGGTAAACGCTGTTGTCGGTGGCGAGGCTAAGACGATCAGCATAGTTTGAGGCAATGTCCCCTTCAAAATGTTGCAATCGTAGCGCATCTAAATAATCACTGACTAATGGAGAAAGTTGAGGGATTTTTGTTAAGCGGGGTAGCATGTTGCACCACTCTATATTGGTTAATATTTGTTTGAATTAGGTGGAGTAAAAAGTAACCAAAGTTTAACATAGAAAATCATTTGATAAATATTAAATTTATTGAAGAAATATTGAGATGGGGTTGCAAAATAGACAAAAAGAATGTTTAATTGCTTAAAATTTAAGCAAAAAGAAGTCTATTTGTTTGATTTTATGTTATTTCAGTAGGATAATGCCGCAACTTTTGAGGGGAGTTGGATATTTCTCATCAAAAGAAATAGGAAAACTTCAATCCTATTTGAAACAACATCTTAAGCTGGAAATTGTAAAAAATTTCACTTTTAGAGGTAAACGGTTTAAGATGACGGTGACACAAGTTCTTGTGTCGGTTTTCAGCTATATCAGCTGATACTTGTTTTAAAATAGATGACTAAATTAAAGAGGATCATCAAAAATGAAAAAAACTGCAATCGCATTAGCTATCGCTGGTTTAGCAGCAGCAACAGTAGCACAAGCAGCTCCACAAGCTGACACTTTCTATGCCGGCGCAAAAGCTGGTTGGGCATCTGTACATCACGGTCTTAACCAATTTAAAGATGAACCAGGTCAAACAGTTAGCCGTAACTCTGAAGCTTACGGTGTGTTCGGTGGTTATCAAATTACCGATAACTTGGCTGTTGAAGCGGGTTACGAATATTTCGGTCGTGCTAAAGCTAAAACCAACGGTGAACAACATTTTAGACACACAGCGCACGGTACTACTTTAGCACTTAAAGGCAGCTACCCGATATTAGCCGATTTAGATGTTTATGGTCGTGTTGGTGCAGCATTAATCCGTAGCGATTATAAATTTACTGATGGTAGTGATGTTGAGAAATACCACAACTTAAAAGTATCTCCGGTATTCGCAGCAGGTGTTGAATACTCAATTCTTCCTGAATTAGCATTACGTGCTGAATACCAATGGGTTAGCCGTGTAGGTAACTTAGGTAAAGCAGCAAGAAAAGCTGGTGTTGACTCAGATGTTCGTTATTCCCCAGATATCGGTTCTGTATCTTTAGGTTTATCTTACCGTTTCGGTCAAGGTGCACCAGTTGTAGCGCCTGAAGTTGTAAACAAAACTTTCAACTTGAACTCTGATGTAACTTTCGCATTCGCTAAAGCTGACTTAAAACCACAAGCACAAGGTGTGTTAGATGGTATCTACGGCGAAATCGCACAAGTTAAAAATGCAAATGTTAAAGTTGCAGGTTACACAGACCGTATCGGTTCTGACGCTTACAACCAAAAATTATCTCAAAAACGTGCTGAAACTGTAGCTAACTACTTAGTTGCTAAAGGTGTTTCTCAAAACGCTATTTCTGCAACCGGTTATGGTAAAGCAAACTCAGTTACTGGTAACAAATGTGACGCAGTTAAAGGCCGTAAAGCGCTTATCGCTTGCTTAGCTGATGACCGTCGCGTAGAAATCGCAGTTAGCGGTACTAAATAATTAGCATTTTGTTAATTATTTTTAAATAGATGAAAAAAGACCTAAACCTATGTTTAGGTCTTTTGTTTTTTAGCTAAGTTTAATGATTGTAAGGGAAAAAAATGAAAAAATGGCTTGTTCTGATTATTGTTGCCGTTGTTGCGGCTATGACCTTAATTCCAAGTTATAACGGCTTGGTTGCCGCGGAAGAACAAATTAATTCTGTGTGGGCAAATGTAGAATCGACTTATCAACGTCGTTCCGATTTGATCCCAAATTTGGTGAATACTGTGAAAGGCCAGGCAAACTTTGAAAAAGAAACCTTGATCGGCGTTGTTGAAGCGCGTGCAAAAGCAACACAAACCAAAATCGATCCGTCTAATTTAACGGAAGAGCAATTAACCCAATTCCAACAAAATCAAAATGCGGTGGGTTCTGCGTTGTCCCGCTTATTGGTCAGCGTAGAGAATTATCCTGAATTGCGTGCAAATGAAGGCTTTATGAACTTACAAGCGCAATTGGAAGGTACCGAAAATCGCATTAACGTGGCGCGTAATAAATTCAATGAAGCAGCGCGTGAATATAACCAAAAAATTCGTACTTTCCCAACTAAAGTGGTGGCGATGATTTTTGGTTTCAAAGAAAAACCTTACTTCAAATCTGTTGCAGGTGCTGAAAATGCGCCGACAGTGAATTTTAACTAAACGGGCAACAAGGTGGCGACCATGCCATTATTTGCAAAAATCCCGATAGATAAAAAACAGCTCGAGGCGGCGATTACCCGCCTTGAGCTGCAAACTTCCGCCGAGTTTCGGATTTTTATCGAACGAAAAATACCATCAAAACCGACCGCACTTTCTGCTTATGAACGTGCTTTGGTTGTTTTTTCACAACTTGAAATGCACCAAACAGAGGCACGTAATGGCGTGTTGATTTATATTGCCTATGATGATCGTCAATGCGCGATTATCGGGGACATTGGTATTCACCAGTATGTGGGTGATGACTTTTGGCAAACAGAATGTGCCCGCATGATTACGCATTTTAAACAAAAGCAATATACGGAAGGCATTTTGGTTTCAATGCAGCAAATCGGTGAGCAGTTGATTCGGCATTTTCCGGTTCAACCGGACGATCAAAATGAACTGGATAACGAGGTGATCATTCATGATTAAACGCGTATTGGGTTTATTGAGCTTAAAAAGTGCGGTCATTTTTTTCTGTATTTTTATGGCAGCGACAGTTTCTGCCGTCACCTTTCCTGATTCCCCAAAACCTTTTCGTTATGTGAATGACTACACGAAAACGTTATCAGCAAAAGAGTTGGACGCATTAGAAGCGAAGTTGGTAGTCTATGGCAAAGAAACCAGTTCGCAAATTGCGGTGGTGATTGTGCCGACGACAGGTGAATATGAGGTTTCTCAATATGCCTTTGAATTAGGCGATAAATGGGGGATCGGGCGGAAAAATCTTAATAACGGTGTGTTGTTGCTTATCGCCAAAGAGGATCGCAAATTGTTCATTGCGGTGGGACAAGGGTTGCAAGGCGTGTTGACCGATGCCCTTGCATCACAAATTATTCGTAACCAAATTCGCCCTTATTTCCGCAACGAGCAATATGCCCAAGGCATTGATAACGGCTTAGATTACATTATTGCTGCCACCAAAGGCGAATTTGCGGCACAAGTGGAAGAAGAGAATGATTTTGGGGATGTTGTGCCCTTTATCATACTCACGCTGTTTATTTTGATTGTCGTGATGGCTGAAATAAACAGTCGCCGACCTTATGTCTCGCCAACCAATAATCATGTGCTGAATGAGGTATTGCGAAAATCCATGTCAGATCGTCATCGTAACGGCAGAGATGATGGCGGTTTTGGTGGTGGCTTTGGCGGAGGTGGTTTCGGCGGTGGTTCCGGTGGCGGATTCGGCGGAGGTGGTTTTGACGGCGGTGGTGCCAGTGGAAGCTGGTAAATAACACAGTGAAAACACTCGCCTTTTATTTGTAGCAACTTGGGTTTGTGATACAATGCGCGCGTTTTCTCATTCAATGAATACAAGGAACATTATGGAAACGTTAGATAAAATCAAAAAACAAATTAGTGAAAACCCGATTCTGATTTACATGAAAGGCTCACCGAAATTCCCATCTTGCGGTTTCTCTGCGCGTGCGGTGGAAGCCTTAATTAACTGTGGCGTACCCTTCGGTTATGTAGATATTTTGCAACATCCGGATATTCGTGCCGAGTTACCGGCTTACGCCAATTGGCCGACATTCCCACAATTATGGGTAGAAGGCGAACTTGTCGGTGGTTGTGACATCGTATTGGAAATGTATCAACAAGGTGAACTCAAAACCTTATTAGAAGAAGTCGCTGCAAGACATCCACAAGCGTAAAAACGTTTTTCAATACAACCGCACTTTGGTTCTCCCGGGTGCGGTTTTTTGTTGTCTGCCTCAGGGCAAGCTTGATGGCTTATGCTATAATTCTCCGCAAATTCTTACCGCACTTTAGGATCAATATGTCGCTTCAATTTAATATGATTGCGTTACTTTTGGTGGTGTTAATTTTGCTCGGCATTTTAAGTCACAATAGCGCCATCACCATTCCCGCCGCTGTGTTACTGATCATGCAGCAAACGTTTCTTGCTAAATATATTCCCTATTTGGAAAAATACGGCTTGCACGTTGGTATCGTGATTTTAACCATTGGCGTTTTAAGCCCGTTGGTTTCCGGTAAAATTCAGCTTCTGGGCTTATCGGCGTTTGTCAGTTGGAAAATGTTTATCGCTATTGCTGTTGGTATTTTCGTTGCATGGCTGGCAGGCAAAGGCGTTCCGCTGATGGGCGAACAACCTGTCTTAGTGACAGGCTTGGTCATCGGTACTATTATCGGTGTCTCTTTTCTGGGCGGCATCCCTGTTGGGCCGCTTATCGCTGCCGGTATTTTAGCCGTATTAATAGGAAAATTTTAAATGAAAAACAAATGGTTATTGATTGCCGCCTTGAGCGGTTTTTTCTGTGTGGCTCTCGGTGCGTTTGCCGCCCATGGGTTAAGTCATATTTTAGACGAGAAAGCCCTCGCCTGGATTGATACCGGCTTAAAATATCAAATCTTCCATACTCTTGCTGTTCTGGTGATTGCTTTATCCCTTTGGCATGAGGCTAAATTTGCACAATTAGCGATGCGAGCATGGTCATTGGGGATTTTATTATTCAGCGGCAGTTTATATGCCCTTGCTTTCGGCGCCGGTAAATTCTTGGTCTGGATTACGCCCGTTGGCGGCACACTCTTTTTAATCGGCTGGCTTTGCTTGGCTTACGGTAGTTTTAAAAGTAAATCAGTATGAAGAACAGAACTGTAAAACACGAATTAACCCCGCTACAACAATCTCTTTTTTCTCAATTAATTGATATCATGTTGGTGGATAAACGCCGTTTATCCGCCCGCATTCATGGCATCGGAAAAATTAAAAACCAAGAAGCGCAGCAAGCCGCTGCTGAGGAAATCGAACAGCAAATTGAACAAGCAAGATTACGTGTAGAAAGCCGTAAAAGTGCGGTCAAAAATCCTATCGTTTTTCCGGAAAGCCTGCCGGTGAGCCAACGCAAAGCAGAAATTGAAAAACTGCTTTCTGAACATCAGGTCATTGTGGTCGCGGGGGAAACCGGTTCGGGGAAAACCACCCAGTTGCCGAAAATGTGCTTGGAACTCGGCTTAGGCAATCTTGGCACCATCGGGCACACCCAACCACGCCGCATTGCCGCACGCTCGGTAGCCGCGCGAATCGCCGAAGAATTACAAACAGAACTTGGCGATTTAGTGGGGTATAAAGTTCGTTTTAACGATCAGATTAGCGATAACACCCAAATCAAGTTGATGACGGACGGGATTTTGCTGGTGGAAATTCAAACGGATCGTTTCCTCAATCAATATTCTTGCCTGATTATTGATGAAGCCCACGAACGCAGCTTGAATAACGATTTTATTCTCGGTTATTTGAAACAGCTGCTGCCACGCCGTCCGGACTTAAAAGTCATTATCACCTCGGCCACCATTGATGTGGAACGTTTTTCCAAACATTTCAACAATGCGCCGATTATCGAAGTCTCGGGCAGAACTTATCCCGTGGAAGTGCGTTATCGCCCTGTTGCGGAAGAAGACGATCAAGATCAGCTACAAGGCATTCTCAATGCCGTGGATGAGCTACAAGCGGAAGGGCGAGGCGATATTTTGATCTTTATGAACGGTGAACGGGAAATTCGCGACACCGCCGAAGCCTTGCAAAAGCAAAATTTAAAACACACGGAAATCCTACCGCTCTTTGCCCGTCTTTCTGCACAAGAACAAAATAAAATTTTCCATCCGAGCGGATTAAATCGCATTGTGTTAGCCACCAACGTGGCGGAAACCTCGCTTACCGTGCCGGGCATTAAATATGTGATTGACCCCGGCACCGCGCGTATTTCTCGTTATAGTTATCGCACCAAAGTGCAACGCTTGCCGATTGAGCCGATTTCACAGGCCTCTGCTAATCAGCGGAAAGGGCGTTGCGGACGGGTGAGCGAAGGCATTTGTATTCGCCTTTATTCAGAAGAGGATTTTAACAATCGCCCGGAATTTACCGATCCGGAAATTCTGCGTACCAATTTGGCTTCCGTCATTTTGCAAATGACCGCGTTGGGTTTGGACGACATTGAAGCGTTCCCTTTTGTCGATGCGCCGGATAAACGGCACATTCAAGATGGCGTGAAGTTATTGGAAGAGTTGGGCGCGATTCAACCTAAGAAAATTAAATCGTATAAACATGATGGCGCGCGTTTCCCAACGCGTACTAAGGATGTGTCAGCGAATAAAAACGGCACACGTTATGAAACGTGCGCCATCGAATCAGAGGAGAAAAAACAAGGGTGGGAACTTACTCCAATCGGTCGCCAACTTGCCCAACTTCCTGTCGATCCGCGCCTTGCCAAAATGCTTCTAAGTGCGGTCGATTTGGGCAGCGTTTATGAGGTAATGATTATTGTCTCGGCGTTATCCATTCAAGATCCGCGTGAGCGTCCGACAGACAAACAACAGGCTTCCGACGAAAAACATCGTCGCTTTGCCGATAAAAAATCGGATTTCTTGGCGTTCTTAAATCTTTGGCATTATGTGCAAGAACAGCAAAAAGCATTGACGAAAAACCAATTCCGCCGTCAGTGCCAAAAGGATTTTTTAAATTATTTTCGCATTCGCGAATGGCAGGATATTTATCAACAAATTCGCCTTGCCGTGCGTGAAATGGGCTTGCCGATTAATTCGGAAAAAGCAGAATATCAGCAAATTCACACCGCACTTTTAAGTGGCTTGCTGTCGCATATCGGCTTAAAAGAAGCAGAAAAACAACAATATCTCGGCGCGCGCAACGCCCATTTTGCGATTTTCCCCAATTCCGTGCTTTTCAAAAAACAACCGAAATGGGTGATGGCGGCAGAGTTGGTGGAAACCTCCAAACTTTGGGGGCGTATGGTGGCGGAAATAGAGCCGGAATGGATTGAGCCGCTTGCCGAACACTTAACCAAAAAATCCTATTCTGAACCGCGCTGGTCGAAATCCCGCGGGGCGGTGATTGCCGATGAAAAGGTGAGCCTGTATGGCGTGCCGATTGTAGCCGCGAGACCGGTGAATTACGGCGCCATTGACCCAAAGGTGAGCCGTGAGATCTTTATTCAATCTGCCTTGGTGGAAGGGGATTGGAATACCAAGCATAAATTCTTCAAGCAAAATCAGCAGCTGATTCGTGAAGTTGAAGAATTGGAACACAAAAGTCGCCGTCGCGATATTTTGGTGGACGAGCGCACTTTATTTGAGTTTTACGATCAGCGTATCGGCACGGAAGTCGTCTCTCAAAAACATTTTGATACTTGGTGGAAAAAGGCGGAAAAACAAGATCCCGAACTACTTAATTTTGAACGCTCATTTTTGATTAATGATGATGCGGAGCAGGTGAGCAAGCTGGATTTCCCGAATTTCTGGCATCAAGGCAATTTAAAACTCAAACTGACTTATCAATTTGAACCGGGTACGGATGCGGACGGCGTGACCGTGCATATTCCGTTGCCGTTGCTCAATCAAGTGGAAATGACGGGTTTTGATTGGCAAATTCCGGGCTTGCGGGAAGAACTGGTGATTGCGCTAATTAAATCTCTGCCGAAATCTTATCGCCGTAATTTCGTGCCGGCACCCAATTATGCGCAAGCCTTTTTAGGGCGTGCCGTACCGTTGGAAAAACCGTTGTTGGAGACCTTGATTTATGAATTGCGCCGCATGACGGGCGTCACCGTAGAAGCGGAACATTGGCATTGGGAACAAATCCCGAGCCATTTGAAAATGACTTTCCGTGTGGTGGATGAACACGGCAAGAAAATCGCCGAATCCATGAATTTGGACGAGCTGAAATTTAGCTTAAAAGATCGTGTGCAAGAAAGCATTTCCGCGGTGGCGGACGATGGTATTGAGCAGAGTGGACTGCATATTTGGAGTTTCGCCGAGCTGCCGCAATGTTACGAACAAAAACAGCGCGGTTTCAGTGTGAAAGCCTTTCCTGCCATTGTGGACGAAAAAGACGCGGTGGGCATTAAACTGTTTGAAACGGAATTTGAACAAGCAGTGGCAATGCAACAAGGTTTGCGTCGCTTGTTGCTGCTTAACGTGCCGTCACCGATTAAATATCTGCATGAAAAATTGCCGAATAAAGCCAAATTGGGGCTATATTTCACGCCATTTGGTCGCGTGTTGGATTTAATTGACGACTGCATTGCCTGTGCTGTGGATAAACTGATTGCGGATTTTGGCGGCTTTGTGTGGAACGAAGAAAACTTTGATAAGCTACGCGATTTCGTACGGGAAAATCTTAACGAAGTCACCGTGGATATTGCGCAAAAAGTAGAGCAGATCCTCACGCTTACCCACCAGCTAAACCAACGTCTTAAAGGAAAAATGGATTTCACCATGGCATTTGCCCTGTCCGACATGAAAAGCCAAATTTCAGGTTTGATTTATCAAGGCTTTGTGCAAAAAAGCAGCTACGCCCGCCTGCCGGATTTACTCCGTTATCTGCAAGCCATCGATAAGCGCATGGATAAACTCGCTCAAGATGTGAATCGCGATCGCGCCGCCATGTTACGCGTGGAACAAGTGCAACAAGCCTACCAACAGCTTCTTGCTAAGCTTCCGAAATCCAAACCGATTTCCGATGAAGTGGCGGAGATTCGATATATGATCGAAGAATTGCGGGTGAGTTTGTTTGCGCAGCAGTTAGGGACCAAGTATCCGGTGTCGGATAAGCGGATTTTGAATGTGATTGCTGAAATAAAATAGATGGTAATAGAAGTTTTTTGGCGGACTAATATCATATTCGTTCAATGTTCAGAAAGTTATACTAGAACTAAGCGAGTTTTAGAGTAATATTTTTTGTTATATATAATAGTGGAAAATTGCAACTAATTACAATTTAATCAGATATGGAAGCTATAATCAGAAAATCATTTGACTTAGCACTAGATGAGGCTACTTTGTTGTGGGGGATGACTAGTACTGCTTATCCGAAAAAACATGATTTAGTTATTAATACATTAGCAGTAAAAATGTTAGAGGTAGTAAGTAGTTTCGCATTAAATTGCAGAAGAATCCTTGAACAATTCCCTAAAAACACAAAGTTTAAAATGACAAGTTCAAGATGGAAATGGAAGGCTATAAACAATAGACCAGTAATAAATGATCTATGGGATGCTATAAATTACATAATACACGCAAAAACACTCCAGTCTGGCTTTGAAACTTTACCTGAAGATCTATCTTTCATAATAGGAAAAGATAATTCAGTATTTATTCCCTATATTTTAGTTGAGACAGATCATAAGGCATCCGCATATATTGATGTTTTTTCCATGATTTATTGCTTCTTATATGATGTAGTTGAGGCTTTCGATCAATTAGAGGCAAGTAGGGCTAATTCTGACTAAGTATAAAAGTGCAGTTGTGAGGTGACCCAAGATAGCGCAAGCGCCCACGCTTGTGCTTATATTTTCCAAGCGAGGAGGCTTGAACCATTGCTCTGTTTTTAGAAAGTGCGGTCATTTTTTCAAACGTTTTTCAAGCTCAGAAAACACTTTCAAAATCTACCCCCAAGATAGCGCAAGCGTCCACGCTTGTGCTTATTTTGTCCAAGCGAGGACGCTTGAACCATCGTTCTGTTTTTAAAAAGTGCGGTCATTTTTTCAAACGTTTTTCAACCTCAAAAACACGTTCAAAATCTACCGCACTTTTTCTTATCGAAACCCCGAGATAGCGCAAGCGTCCACGCTTGTGCTTATATGTTCCAAGCGAGGACGCTTGAACCATCGTTTCGTTTTTAAAAGTGCGGTCATTTTTCTGAGCGTTTTTTATTTGCGTCTTGTATCTTCGATTTAAGAGGTGAATCGGGAGATATGCGTATCATAGATTGATTGTGTCTTTATTTAATAATTTATGTTTATAATGCCTTGGAGGTAAATGCTTAATAAGCATAAAGGAATCAAATGGAGTGATGGTGATTTTTTTTTGTGCTAGACTTTTACGTAGAATACAGGGCTGTATTCTTCATCAGTTTTGATGGTAAGTAATGTATTTTTATTTTAGGGTGCCTATTATGAAAAACGTCAACAATTTATACAAAAATACAAGCATGAAGTTATCTACGGTAGCTGTTGTGCTTCTTTCTGCATTGGGTGTTTCTACGCTTGCCAATGCAGCAAATGATTTTATTAATGCTAGTTCTGGTACTGAAACTGCTACAGTTGGTATTTCAAAGGATGTCGCTGTTGGTCGCAATGCTAAGGCTAATGAGGGAAACACGGACACTAATACTGGTGGCTCGACATCAGTAGGTGCTGATACCAAAGCTTCAGGTAGTGGTGCTACGGCATTAGGCTATGGAGCAAATGCGACAGGCTCCTATAATTCTGCATTAGGTAATCAAGCTAATGCGTCAGGGACTGCTACGACTGCGGTTGGGGTATCAAGTAAGGCTTCAGGCGCCTACTCTGCCGCTTTGGGTGTGTCCTCAAAAGCAACAAATACAGGTTCAATTGGTATTGGTTTAGCAACAGATGCAGATGCCGGTGCGACAGGTTCAGGTGCAGTTTCAATCGGTAGTCAAGCTGGGGCAAGTATTCAAGATTCCGTCGCGTTGGGATCTAATTCTAAAACAACCGTAAATAGTGGTGTTCAAGGCTATGATCCATCAGCTCAGAATAAAACTGATGTAACTTGGCAAGCAACGAAAGGTGCAGTTTCTGTTGGTGACGTTGACAACAATATTACCCGTCAAATCACCAGTGTTGCCGCAGGTACAAAAGATACTGATGCTGTGAACGTGGCTCAATTGAAATCTTTAGACGGTAAAGTTGAGAAAAACAAAGCCGATATTGCAACCAACAAAGCCGATATCGCAACCAACAAAGCCGATATCGCAACCAACAAAGCAGATATCGCAACCAACAAAGCCGATATCGCAACTAACAAAGCGGATATCGCAACCAACAAAGCCGATATCGCAACCAACAAAGCCGATATCGCAACCAACAAAG
>CAUPZK010000004.1:0-79283 GCA_963515835.1 uncultured Aggregatibacter sp. | reverse complement strand
CACGGCTGTAATCACGATAAATCATGGAGGCCACGGCATCGACACGGATACCATCAACACCGAAACGCTCAATCCAATACAAGGCGTTACTGGACAGGAAATTCTTCACTTCGTTGCGACCGTAGTTGTAAATGAGCGTGTTCCAGTCTTGATGGAACCCTTCACGCGGATCGGCGTATTCATATAATGCTGTGCCGTCAAACGCCACTAAACCATGGGTATCGCTTGGGAAATGACCCGGCACCCAGTCCAAAATCACGTTGATACCGGCGTCATGGGCGCGTTCAACTAAACGTTTAAATCCTTCCGGCGTACCAAAACGGCTGGTTGGAGAATATAGCCCTAGCGGTTGGTAGCCCCAAGAACCATCAAACGGGAATTCGGAAAGCGGCAAAAATTCAATGTGCGTAAAGCCCATTTCTTTCACATATGGAATCAACTCATCGCCGATTTGGTCGTAATCCAACCAGAAATTATTTTCTAAATTGCGGCGCCAAGAGCCCAAATGCACTTCATAAATGGAAATCGGTTGATCCCATTGATTGGCTTTGCGGCGGGCTTCTGTCATGGGCACAATATCCGGCAACGCACTAATTTGTGACGCGGTATCAGGACGTAACTGCGAACTGAAGGCGTAAGGGTCGGCTTTTAAGCGTAAATTGCCATGGCAATCAATTAATTCGAATTTATACAACTGCCCCAAGGCGACTTTCGGTAAAAATAACTCCCATACACCACTTGCCGGATGTAAGCGCATCGGATGACGACGACCATCCCAATAGTTGAAATCGCCCACTACAGATACCCGTTTAGCGTTCGGTGCCCACAAACGGAAATTCACACCGGACACACCATCACATTCGATAAAATGCGCACCTAACACTTCATACGGACGCAAGAATGAACCTTCAGCCAAAAACCATTCATCCAAATCATTAATCATTGGATGATAACGATAAGGGTCTTCAAGGATTTGCGATTCTTTGCCCCAATACACCTGTAATTGATAAGCAAAGAAATCATGGGTTTGCGGCACAACGCCGGCAAAAAAACCTCGATCATCTAAGCAATCCAATTCACAGACGGTGTCTTGATTTTCTTTATCAATGACGCTAACACGGCAAGCGTCCGGCAATAAAGCACGAATTTCAATGCCGTTATCGGTTTCGTGCATACCCAATACGGAAAAAGGATCAGAATGTGTTCCATCAAAGAATTGATTAATCACGGATTGTGCAACGAGTTGAGTCATAATAAATCCTCGCTAAGCTCTGCGGGCTTAATAAATGAAAAGAAAAGGAACGCGATTTGCACATCGCTAAAAGCTAATAAATAAGGTAATTTGAACGGTAAAAAAGATCGCTGATGGAGCGGAAACATTTCTCTTTGACGAGAAGCTAAAAAATTTAAGCAATAATAAACGAACGATAATATGAATAAGACAAGAGGGATACGACTAAAATTATCATAAAATACCGCGGTTATCCGATGATATGGCGGTTGCCAAAGTGCGGTGAAATCATGCCGTGTTTCCGGAGGGGCATAAATCGAACGCGCGTCTATCAGTAAATGCGCTAAATGAGAAGAAGAACCACCGATTGCTTCGGCAATTTGTGCTGGAGAATTGAAAACTTGCATACGCACCTACAACAAAATACAGCCTAAAACTAACGCTTTATGAGTATTCTAGAAGAGGCAGAAAGAATTACAACGCTTTTAGTTGAAATTAGTGATCTCCGTCAAAATAAATCTTTCCGTATTTACAAGGATTAAGCCGTCATTTTTAATGAATTTTCAATCGTCTATTTGGCAAATAAAAAAAGCCCACTTAACCTGGGCTTTCTTTATAAGCTTATTGTTCTTCATCCACAACAAACTCAAACCAATCAATGACATCACATTCATGAATACCGTTTTGGATTAACACGCCTGCCCGTTGAACGCTTTCAGGATCGCCGCTAATTAACGGGTGCCATGACGGCAACGGCTTGCCTTCATAAAGCAAACGATAGGCGCAAGTCGTTGGTAGCCAACCAAATTCAGGTAAATTGTCTTTGGTCAGTTTGGTGCAATCCTCTTCTAACTCAAAACGTTTCAAATAATGACCGCACTTTCCTGTTTCCAAATCCAATAAATTGCACGCGATACGGGTGTAATATAAACGCTCATATTTGCCCTCGCCATCAATATATTTACGATAACAACACTTGCCGCAACCATCACATAATGCCTCCCATTCGGCATCATTCATATCAAGCAGGTTTTTGTGTCGCCAGAAATCAGGTTCTAATTGCATAGGATTATTTACCGGTTTGGTTTTAAAAGCGGGAATTATAGTGAGGAACGCAGCCTGTGACAAATACTGAAAGAGAGGTTTAGAAAAACCAAAAAGTGCGGTCAATATTGACGATGTTTTTCAACGGAAAAAACACATCGGATATTGACCGCACTTATCCTTAAAAATAACAGATTAACGATAGGTGACGCGTTCGTTATCGTTTAAATGAATAGTGGTTTCGGCTAATTTGGTTTCTGCAATGACCTTGCCGTGTCGGATAGAATAACGTGTCGGCACTTGACGACGTACCGCATCAAAGCCATTCTCTGCCGGTAAAATGATAAAGTTAGCGGCATTTCCCTCTTCCACGCCATAACCTTGCAACCCTAGCGCTTTTGCACTGTTTTCAGTCACTAATTTTAAGCCGTCGTTAATTTGTCCGTAGCCCATGAGTTGGCAAACGTGTAATCCCATGTGTAACACTTGCAACATATTTGCGGTTCCCAATGGATACCAAGGGTCGAATACGTCATCATGGCCAAAACACACATTGATATTGTTTTTCAGCATTTCTTTCACGCGGGTCACGCCACGGCGCTTTGGATAAGTATCGAATCGACCTTGCAAATGAATGTTGACGAGCGGATTGGCCACAAAATGAATTTTGGATAACTTCAACAAACGGAAAAGACGAGAGGCATAGGCATTATTGTACGAATGCATTGCAGTGGTGTGGCTCGCCGTCACTTTGTCGCCCATTTCATATTTCAATGCCAATGCGGCAACCGTTTCCACAAAACGGGACTGTTCATCATCAATTTCATCACAGTGAATATCGATTTGTTTGTTGTATTTGCGGGCAATATTGAAGGCTATATGCATAGATTCCACACCGTATTCACGAGTGAATTCAAAATGCGGAATGCCTCCCACCACATCTGCGCCCATTGCCATGGCTTGATCCAACAACGCTTCGCCGTTCGGATAAGACAAAATCCCCTCTTGTGGAAACGCCACAATTTGAAGATCGACCCACGGGGCAACTTCTTTTTTCACTTCAAGCATGGCTTTCAGTGCGGTTAACGTAGGGTCAGACACATCCACATGGGTGCGCACATGTTGCACGCCATTTGCGATTTGCCATTTTAAGGTTTTCCACGCACGGGATTTAACATCCTCATGGCTCAATAAAGATTTTCGCTCAGCCCAACGCTCAATCCCTTCAAATAAGGTACCGGATTGGTTCCAGTTCGGTTGTCCTGCGGTTTGTGTCGCATCCAAATGAATATGCGGTTCAACAAACGGCGGATACACAATGCCCCGTTCGCCGTCTAAAATGTCACCGGAAAAATCAATCTGTTGTTCGTTAGGCAGAATGCGGGCAATCTTGCCGTCTTCAATGGCAATCTGCCATAAGCCTTTACGGCCGTTAATATGAATATTTTTAACTAACATTTATCGCTCCTATTTGAACGCCAATTTTTTACCGAATAACGGCGTTAACACAAAATAAGCCACTGCGCCGCCAATAACGGCATTTAACGGAATAATACCCGGCAAGAATTTACCGCAAGCAATCCCGATTGCCACAGAGATAATGGCTGTCCAGTTGATGGTGACAAATTTTGCTTGTTCAAAATTGGCATAGGCTTTATTACGCAAAATATAGTCGGCAATGATCACGCCACCAATCGGTGGAATCGCGGCAGATAAAAACGTTAACCAGCCCACAAAGTTGTTGTATAACCACAAGGCACAAAGCGTACCGATCACACCGTTTAATACCGATAATGGACGGCTACTCCAGCCAGTAATGTTGGCGAAACCCAAACCGGAGGCATAAAGCGCATTATCGTTAGTTGTCCAAATGTTTAAACCAAGCACAATAATCGCCGGCAGAATTAATCCTTGGGCAACCATCACATCAGAAATATCGGACATCCCGGTCACGGCTGCCCCGGCGGCGCCAAAGACGAACATTAATGAGTTGCCCAAGAAGAACGCAATCATACTGATTAAAATCGCTTGTTTGGCTTTGCGTCCGAAACGCACGAAGTCTGCCGTTAATGAACCGGCGCTGATGAAAGACCCCACAACTAAGGTAATCGCCATCGGTAAGGAAATCTCGTCTTTCGGTATGATATTTTCTAACACAGATAAACCACCGGCATCCGCTACGGCCAAATACACCGAATAAGAACCAAGCAAAGCAATTGCCGGCACCGCAATGGTGGACAGAATAGTCAGTGCGGAAATACCGAAGAAAACCGTAATGGTCATTAATAACCCTGAGCCTAAAATTAAATAGTTCACATCAATACCGGTAACTTTATTGACCGGAATCGCAAACATGGCCACCCCGACACCAAACCAGCCCACTTGGGTGCCACCTAAAATTAAAGATGGCAACCAAGAGCCTTTCACACCAAAGGAATAACGCGCCAAAATATGGGTTGTTAAACCGGTTTTTGCTCCGATGTAGCCAAGAAATGACGTGTAAATTCCTAACATTAAGTTACCGATGATCACGGCTAACCAGAAATCATGGTAAGTGAGTGATGTGCCCAGTGTGCCGCCCGTCCACATACTTGCAGAGAAAAACGTTAATCCCAGCATAACAAACGTCAATGCCACTGCACCTTTACGTTCATGTTGTGGAACGGGCTTCAAACTAAAATTTTCAGAACTCATTTTGGTATCCTTTCAAAGTAAAAAAATCGGCAAATTCTAATCTTTAGCCAAACCAAAAGCAAACGTTTGCTTGATGAAAAAGAATAAAAAAAGTGCGGTCAATATTAACAATGTTTTTCAACGGAAAAAACACATCAGATATTGACCGCACTTTCTCTCGCACTCTCCTTTCAGCTGCGACAAACGCCCTTCTTCATCAAAAATCCCGACAATTTCTTGTTCACCACGACGGGCGATTAAATGGGTTTTCGTATTTCCGATAATGCGATGCTAAAAGGTGATTAACTTACATAAATTCTGCAGAAAATTTGATAGCGAAGGAACAATAAATTCTTTAAAATGCAACGATCTTGATATTCAGGTCACTTTTTATTCATAAATATATAAGGATTCTATGATGAAAAAATTCTATCCGGTTTTATTATCAGCAAGTATTTTAGCATTAGCAGGCTGTGCAACTGAAGGCTCCCGTACCGTAGAAGTACAAAAAGTCACCAGCTACAACACGGCTTATCATGGCGTAAAAGCGCCGATTTCTGTCGGTAAATTTGACAACCGTTCAAGCTATCAAAATGGCGTATTCTCCGATGGCGATCAATTAGGAAATCAAGCAAAAACGATTTTAGTTTCTCATTTACAACAATCAGGCCGTTTTAGTGTGTTAGATCGCACCAATATGTCTGAAACTGCAGCAGAAGCAAAAATCAAAGGTAAAAAACAAACCTTAAAAGGCGCAAATTATGTGGTTACCGGCGATGTAACGGAATTTGGCCGTAAAACCGTTGGCGACCAACAATTATTTGGCATTTTAGGTCGTGGAAAACAACAAGTGGCTTACGCAAAAGTCACCTTAAATATTGTCAACACCCAAACATCTGAAGTGGTTTATTCCGTTCAAGGTGCCGGCGAATACAATCTTTCCAACCGTGAAGTATTAGGCTTTGGCGGTACTTCAGGATACGACTCAACACTCAATGGTAAAGTGTTAGATTTAGCCATTCGTGAAGCGGTAAACAACCTTGTTTCAGGTGTTGAAGCTGGTCAATGGAAACCGGCTAATTAAGGGTTAGATAATGAAGAAATTAACACTTCTTGCATGTTTGTCTGCCGTCGCTGTATTGACGGCTTGTTCATCAGGGAACAAACAATCCTCGCTCTACACTTGGAATGGTGATGTTTACCCTTCTTCTGTTTATCAACACCTAACACAAGAAGGTGATCCGCAAGAACAACTGCAAAAATTAGAAGAACTGGCTCAACTGGATGGCGGCAACAAAGTGCCACTCGGTTTATACGCACAAATTGGACTTCTTTATGGACAATTAGGGAATCCGGGAAAAATGGCTGAATCTTATCAAAAAGAAATGAGCCTGTTTCCTGAATCGACGCAATACATCAATTTCCTGTTAAATAAAGGAAAAAAAGTAGAGGCAGCCCAAGAAAATCGCGCAAATAAAAAAGCGAAAAAAGGAGAGAAAAAATGAGAAAAGTTTCACTCTATTTAGCCATGGCTTGCGCATTTTTGCTTTCTGCCTGTTCTGCAATGAAGCCAACGCCGTATGACTATACCAACTATTTAGAGAGCAAACCGCAGTCTATTCTTGTATTGCTTCCAACCGATACCACCAATGATGTAAAAGGCTCCCCGGCTGTGTTGGCACAAGCCATTTCGCCATTGGCTGAAAATGGTTACTATGTTTTTCCACCGGCTCTTGTTTATCAAACCTTTAAAAATAACGGGTTAACACAAGCGCAAGAAATTCATAACGTCAACCCACAAAAATTACGCGAGATTTTTGGTGCGGATGCCGTGCTCTATATTAATGTGGACGACTACGGTGTGAATTACCAAGTGTTCGACAGCGTGACCAGAGTGAAAGTGAGTGGCAAACTCGTTGACTTACGCAATGGTAAAACATTATGGGAAGGCAAAGGCTATGCGGACGATGCTGAAAGCAATAACAACGGCGGCGCACTTGCTATGCTGGTGACCGCAGTCGTTAAACAGATTGCCAATAACGTGTCCGATAAAGGATATAAAGTGGCAGGATGGGCAACCGGAAATATGTTAGGTCGTTCTTGTAATGGCTGCTTGCTTTACGGTCCGAGACATCCATCCTACGGACAAGATCCTCAATTAAAGATGCCTAAATAATCCCCTTTAGATAAACCAAAGGCTGATTTCGACACTGTCAATATCAGCTTTTTTTATGAATAAGTGCGGTCAATTTTTGAGAGGTTTTAAAACTCTTTGAAAATTGACCGCACTTTATATCCCAATTCAAACTGTATGCATCTTAAGTATCAAACAGCGCTGGTATCTTTAGTCGAACTTAACATTCTTTGGGCATAGTTTTCGAAGCTGCCAAGTGATTAATATTCTCAGAAAAAACCACCTCAAACTTATTATCTTTTGAGCAAAAATTTAAGAATTCTATTGCATTATTACAGTCATCACTTAAAGAAATACAACCATACCCTTTTTCTCCAAAGAATATTGACTTTATTTTTTTTCTTCTTAGAATCGTTCTTTGGATTACAACCCTAGTACCTAGCATCAAAGGAAACTTCATATGAAATACACATTAAGTTTGTTAATGATATTAACCTTGTCCGCTTGTGGAGTAGTTGGTAATGCTACCATTTCTGACAATTCGTTAAAAAATAAAGCCGCATTTGCATTAAATGTTCCGGCTGAAAGTATTACAATTTCTAATCGCCATGGAGACATCGATTCAGTCAAATTCGTAGCAACAACAGGCGGTAAATCATACTCTTGCTATGTAACCACTGTCATGGGAGCAGTTTCATCTGACGCCTTATGTTCCGGTTCAAATGTTCATGGCGGCAAAGGAAGTCGAGGAGGATCGAGTTGTAACGCTTTATTGAAAGCTGCTGGCCGCTGCTAATAATTGCCGTAAATCGAGCAAAAGGTCGTCTGAAACTATTTCAGACGACCTTTTTTATAAATCCCCCCACGATGGCGCAAGCGTCCTCGCTTGTGCCTATCAACTAAAAGTGCAGTCACAAAATCCAAAGGATTTTGAACATTAGTTCTCTCAACGTTTATGGGTAAAATTCGCAATTTTTTTATTAAACAGCACAAGCGTGGACGCTTGCGCTATCTGGGGTAAATATGCATAACCTTTTAAGCTATTCATGATACTTATTCAGATCTAACCTTTTAAAATACCTATTCTCTAAAACATTTCCTAAATGCTAACGGCCATTTCAACAACTAAATCTATTACATCCCCAGTTTTAAGCTCTTCAAGAATATAAAATATTGATACTTTTTTTCCTATTTTAAATAGTTTAAAGTCAGATTCATCATTTACATAAATACCAGATGTCCATTTACTACCATCACCTAACATTAATTCAAATGCATTAAATCTTCCATTATTACCTTGACCAGATTTATATAATCTAATTATCTCTCCGCTAATAATCCTATTTGGTAGAAATCCTTCTTTAATATTCTCCCACCACTCACTAGAATCATATAAACCATATTTACCTTTCAAGCCGAAAGGCTTATTGTCCAACATTAATAACTGAACATTCTTAACATGCTCTTTATTTTTTAAATTATTCTGTTTCAAATCAAAAACAAGAATCATTGAATTATTTAATGATAAAAACATTACTTATCCCTCGCACTATCTGATCTGAATAAACCAAAGGCCGATTTCGACACACCGTCAACATCAGCCTTTTGATGAATAAGTGCGGTCAGTTTTCAACATGTTTTTCTGCATTGAAAAACGCCTCAAAAATCCACCGCACTTTTTATTTCTGCCAACCGTTAAAAAATATTACATTGTGCCGGATTGCCGCTGGTTAGCCCCACTTTAAACCATTGCAAACGCTGGGCTGACGTGCCATGGGTAAAACTATCAGGAACCACATAACCTTGGCTGCGTTTTTGTAAACGGTCATCGCCTACAGATTCCGCGGCGTTAAACGCTTTTTCAATATCACCACGTTCAAATAAACCGCTTTTTACCGCTTGTGATGCCCACACGCCGGCATAGCAATCTGCCTGAAGTTCTAATTTCACGGAAAGTTGATTTGCTTCTGTGCGGGATGAACGACTTTGCAGACGATGCACTTGTGTCAACGTGCCGAATAAATTCTGTACATGATGCCCCACTTCATGGGCAATCACATAAGCAAAGGCGGATTCGCCGGCTGCACCCAGTTTATTTTTCATGTCATTGTAAAACGATAAATCCAAATAGACCCGTTGATCATTCGGACAATAAAATGGCCCCATAGCAGATTGCCCTGTGCCGCACGCCGTTGGGGTTACGCCGTTGTAGATAACCATTCGAGGTTCTACATATTGTCGATTATTTTTGGAAAAGTATGTGGACCACACTTCCTCTGTGTCGCCAAGCACCACTTTAGAGAGTTTAAATAATTGGTCTTCTTGCTGTGATTGCAAAAGTGAACTTTGTGTAGTGCCCACCTCCATCTCACCAACCAAGCCTGATAAATCCACGCCATAATAAGCACCGACCAAAATAATGATCAGCCCCAAAATACCGGTCGGTTTTCCGCCACCGAAACCGCCGCCCGAGGCGCGTCTATCTTCCACATTTGAACTTTCTCTACGACCTTGCCAACGCATAAGCTTTCCTATTTTCAAATTAAATTCGCGCTATTCTAATCTAGAACCCTTTTTCCCGCCTAACATTTTATTCCTAGACTTATATGGCTGAATTGGGTATGTTGTGGCTCCCTTAATGAATCAATAAGGAGATAAAAATGGGATTATTTGATTTTGTCGGCGATATTGGCAAAAAAATTTTTAGCAAAGAAGAAGAGGCTTCCGCCGCAGTAACCAACCACATTAACGAAGACAACCCGGGCGTTGCAGATGTGGCGGTGAAAGTCGAAAACGGCGTAGCGAAAATTTCGGGCGTGGCAAGCTCTGCCGATGCGTTGGAAAAAGCGGTATTAATGGCGGGTAACATCATCGGCATCAGCAATGTCAATATCGATGACGTAACAGTAAAAAACGGCGAAAGCCTTGCCTGCGATGATGAATTTTATGTCATCCAAAAAGGCGATACCCTTTGGAAAATCGCTGAAAAACATTATGGCAATGGGAGTAAATACACGGCAATCGTAGCGGCGAATAAAGAAGTGATTAAAGACGCAGATAAAATCTTCCCGGGCCAAAAAATTCGTTTACCGAAAAGCCTATAGTGTTATTTAAAAACGTTTCGATAAACGACCGCACTTCATATTTAAATTAAACCTCATCTGCACGTGGATAAGTCAGCACCACAAACGACTAATTCACGTGCAGATTTTTTATGGAAAACATTAGACTAATTTAAGGTAGCCACAAAATATGCTATGCACGATGGCGCGCGTTTCCTAACGCGTGCCTAACACATTAATTTCGTCTAATTCAGATTTTTACTATTTTCATGAATAACTTCAGTTTGTTTATTTTTAGATAGATACAAGCACGCGTCAGGAGACGCGCGCTATCTAAGGGCTACTATTTAAAAAATAAAATTTGTATAAGACAAACAATAATCCCTATAAAAATACCTATTTTTATAGAAGGATTTCTAAAAAAATAAAACCATTTTTCCTTTGTTGTATTTTTAAATAAATATTCATCATCAGAATGGATATATGTATCTTCTAAAGAGTTATATGTCTCACTCTCATCCCCACGAACTCTAGTGCCATCATTTAATTTTTCAGCAATAGAAATTAGCTTTTTTATACAATTATCATCCGTGGTATTAATGTAATATTCACCCTCAATACCTTCAGTATAAAAAATAGTAAAAGAAGGATTATCTTTATCATAATAGAATTCCAAAACTCCATTTTCATTTAACTCTTCCTTCATATTGAATTCTCTAAATAAAAACTCTCTAAACTTTTCTTTATTCATAATGAGTTTAGAAGAAATATCTTTTTTATCCGTATTAACTAAAGAAACATGATAAGCCATCATTTATCCTCTTTTTTATTGTTATTACTATTGGTGGACGGGTCCGATATAAGAGTTCCCCACTATAGCGCGCGTCTCCTGACGCGTACCTAAACATCAATTTCATTTAATGATGATTTTATTATTTTCATTAACAACTTCATTTTGTTTATTTTTAAGTTAGATATAAGCACGCGTTAGGAAACGCGCGCTATCTTTGGGGTTAGTATGTAGGCAATCGAGATACAACCTCCTGAACAGTTCCTTTTGGATATCTAATTTCACTAAACGATTCTCCATTATCTACACTATAAAATAAACGCTCAAAATCTCCTGAATATGCCATACATAAATAAAGTGTGTTTATATTCTCATAACCACCCAACTCTGTTGTATCAATTAAAAAAATATTAGATAGTTCTCCATTATGCCATTTAGTAGCATTAAACTCATTTTCACCAAAGTCTTCATTTGTACAATAACCATAATAGTATTTATTAATAAATGAGTCTTTTAAATTAAAAAAAACTGTACCTAATGTGTAGTTATCATAGGAATCATTATTTTCAGGATATAACCTATCACCTATTCTTATTTTAATATTACCGTAAATATGATCATCAATGAAAAAACTCTCAGTCCAATAAACTCCAAAATCCTTTTTATTAGTTTCAATTGACCTCATTGCTTATCCCTTAATTATTAGAATCAATTAGTCAAACTAAACCGATAATGCTATCATAAAAATCAATTACATCTTTTGTTTTTACTATCCATTCAGATATCTTAAAATCATCTTCATTTAAGACCTCTCGTTTATTTACATATTCATTGATTTTAGAAGCATCAAACCCTGGGAAATCATCGACAAATATGATCTTATTTTGAACATAAGAAATTTCCCCATCATAATAAACAATCCATGTAGAAATAAAATTTAAAGATTCTGGCTCATGCATAGATGTAATAAGTACTGAATGTTTCTTTTTTTCTATCCCATCAGCTATAGATGTAGCCCAGCTATTTCTATATTCTTCAATACCTCAATAGTCTATTGGAATATGTAATTCTTCTACATATTCCCCTAAAGAGATCGAAGCCAAAATATGCATTCCATATCCATTATCAAAAGATGTACCTTTATCTTTAAAGAAAATACCAAACATTATTAAAATCCTTAATTTTTTTAAATCCCTCCACGATGGAGTGCGTTTCCTAATACGTGCCCATAACATCAATTTCACAATTCAGATTTTTACTATTTTCATGAATAACTTTAATTTGTTTATTTTTAGATAGATACAAGCACGCGTCAGGAAACGCGCACTATCTCGAGGGCATACGTATCTGTTAAAAAGTGCGGTCAGTTTTTGAGAGGTTTTAAAACTCTTTTAAAATTGACCGCACTTTCAACTTAAAATTCTAACCGCTGTGTTAAGCCTTCTTCCGGTTCTTGACTTCGGAAAATAAGCCATAACCTCAGCACATCAATCATTATTCCACGAGGCAACGTAAGATAAAGTGATTCCTCTTCTTGGGCATAGAGGAAATAAAAATTCACTTGATCGTTCATCACCTCAACACTCCAAGAATTAGAGGAAATATCTGCTTCTTGAATCGTCTCATCTGTCAAAATTGACAATGAATGATCTAAAAAAGAGAAATAATTTGGTCCTCCCATTGGATCATTCAAATAACCGGTTAATGGATTTAATTGGTGATTTTCCTCTAAATGGCAAGTTGGAATAATTTGCCCTTTATGCTGAATATACGTAAAAATAAGTTTCATCTTCACTCCTGATCAGCACTTGGAAAAGCTGTGACAACAGGATAGGTATAACCTTCTACACGTACGCCTGAATTTGAAATACCAGCCCACATACCTTCAGCTTTACGAATGGGGTCTAGATCATCAATTTGATTCATATAAGCAGAATTAATTTCCACTTTGATACGATCTGCCGTCCACATTTGGGGAAACATCAAGGTCTCCCCATTATTATTGGTTTTAGCAATATACTGATTGGTTTCACTATCAAAAGCGGAAATCTGTGCAAGATATACGCCATTTGGATAAGTGTATAATATCCGATCAACACGGATATTACCTAAGGCGGAATGGCCACCAATCATGACTGTCATAAAATACCTCTAATCTAAACTGAAAAATAAACTTCATTACTTATATTGGGTTCAGATAGTAAGAAGTCATACCACTTAGATAAAATGATCTTAAATTGGTCAAACTCAAGATAATCATCAGGATATTCTTCATCCCCCCAATAAATAGTTACTTTATCTAACGAGATTAGCGCACCTAAGGTTTGTCCCCACATATCATATTCAGGAATCTCTTTTTTAGATATTTTATCAATCTCTTCAAGACCATTTTTTATCCATTTTTGTAAATGGCTTATACCTAATCCTTCATCATCAATTAAAAAATTAACTATATTTAAAGCCTCATCTACATTTAACATTGAGCAACTAGGTCTCAAAACCCCATCTTTCCATGTAGACGATATATACCAATAAAATTTAAAATCCATAATTAGTTCCTATTTCATGAGTGGGTAAACTGTTACTTTAGGTTCCTTATAACCTGTTACTTTAACACCACTAGGTGTAGTTGATTCCCACATAACCTTTCCATTTTGAGGATTAATATATTCATTTCGATTTTTATACGCCATATCGACTTCATATTTTACTCTATCAGCTGACCAGCTATCAGGGAACATCGTTGAATTTTTAGTGAGAACCTTTCCATTTTCCGGATTCGTATATTGAATTTTTGCTTCATATACGCCTGCTGAATTTGGACTACCTTTTGAAATCACATGAACATTTCCATTGGCAATACTATGTCCACCGACCAATTTGCCTCTTTTAGAGACCTCAACATTTAATATATGCCCATCAAAATCAATTGGCGCAGTGACCTTATGAACATTTTTAGTTGCTTGTTCATTGATGTAATGATCTTTTTGGCGATTAGAAATCTTTTCATTCAACCCTTTATTTCGATTTACTCCTAGATTAGCTACATCCATCACCCTTTCTTCATGCTTAACAACATTCTTCGCTAAGTTTGTCGCTGTTTTCGTTAGCTTAATTCCGACTTTAGCCAACCCTGCTCCACCGGCAAGCATTCCCACCGTCTCTTGCAGTAATTGACCAGCTTCTAAACCGGCCTTGAAAGCCCCTTCCGCACCCGCTTTCTGATACTCAACAATCATCTTGTCAATTCTATTCGCATAGGATTGTTTCATTGCTTCTGTGAAATTGCCTTCTTGAATTAGGGTCCTAATCGCATTCAGTGAGTCAATCGGATGCATCGCAATCTCAGCAATGCCTTTCCCTGTCTCAAAAAGCCCAACAGGAATTGACGTCGCAAGCCCGGCACCATAAGCAGTATCTTGTCCCGCGCTCACCAATTCCCAATAAACACCTGTTTTTAGTTCACAGCGCAAGCTACCATTACATGCCGCTAACTCTTCCTCTCTTTGCTTTTCCTGCCACCCGGAAAGGTAATTGTTCGTCACCGTATTTTCCGCAATCTGTGCATTAATTGCCGTATTACCGACGATTTCAACACCTTCTGATTTCCCGTTCATTAAAGCGCCGGCAATACCGCCTGCAAGACTTGCCATACTAATCACACCCGCTTTTTCATCTGGCGTTAAATCAGCTTCCGATTTACCATAAAGTGTAGAGGCAATTTTTGGCGCCAATAATTCAGCCCCTGCTGCACTTATCGCACCATGTGCTGCGCTTCCTCCATTGACTTGAGCCTCAATCGCTCCCCATACGGCATGTGCAAGTGCATTAGTTGCTTTATCATGCGTATTATCTGCTATTAGTTTATTCACCGTTGGCGATAAAGTTGCGACAGCTGTGGCTGAAGCGCCTTGCCCTGAAAGCACACCGGTAAAGAGGGCTGTAACGGTATCTATAGTTCGGCGGTTTCCTCCGCCATATCCCCATTCACCCACTTCTCGCTTAGCTTCTTTTAACCGATATTCAAGGAAATCCAACGCATCCTTACTTGCATTATTAGCCTTAGCTTTATCGTATTCTGCTTTTACACGTCGTTCAGCTGTTTCTGCTTCATTTAATTTATTTGATATATAAGTATCCACAGCCGATTTCACATTACCAATAGCCGCCGAAATCTGTTGCTGCTCTTGGATTTGCGCTTTTACATCTTTCGTCTGTGCCACTTGATTGTTAGCTTGGACAAGGTCTGTGTTAATGCCTAGTTGGGCTGCTGTGGTCTGTGTCGGGCTAGTATCCTTATTCAAGATAACCGTCCCTTCCGTCAACGTCGCTTTCGTGATTGAGCTGTCGCTGCTTTGTTGCAACATCGGCAAGCCCGGGCTTAAACCGCCACTGCGTTGGCTTGGAATAAAGGTGCTATTTGGGCTGTGCGGTTTGACTTTTTCTCCCGTTTCGTTATCTACCCATTTTTCTTTCGACTCTTTGATGCTGCCGCTAATACTTGCGCTGGCGGCTTTACTGCTTGATTCGTTTTGAATGTCTTCAAAGGTCAGTGTGTTGGTTTGGAGGATGCTGTTTTGCGCATTGGTGCTTGCAATGGCGCCACCTTTTAAGTGAACGCTATCCGCATTGATGTGATATCCCCCGTCTTCCGCAAAAATTCCGGCTTGTTCATTCACTTGTTTACGGTAAGTCGTGCCTTTGGAAGCATTACCATAACCGCTCACACTCCAGTTGTTGCCAAAACCAAATTCCACTTCTAAACCGCCTCCGCTTGATTTGGTTTTAAAGCGTTCTTCGTCTTGTAAACTTTCAATGTTGAGCTTGCCCCCCACATTGGCATTAACGGTGTTACCTTTGACTTGACTCCCCAGCAGGTTGGTATCCCCTTGGCTGTTTAAAGTCACGGTTTGTGCGTCTAAGTGGCTCGCTTGGTAAGTTTTGCTTTCGCCATCTTCCTTGCCACTGCTTCCGCCAACTCGTGCATAAACACCTACACCGGTTTGAGCACCCACTTGTGCCGCCATCCCAACTTCAACACCGACACTTTGATTACGCCCTTTAAATTGCGTGTGGTTTTCACCTGCTTGAATGTTGAGTTTATTGCCGGTAAGCGTGATATGGCTGTCTTGGATTCGCTTGCCTTGCTCATCTCTTGAAGTGAGGTCGGTATGGGTTAGATTGATACTGCCAAGCTGACGTTCGCCTTTTTCATTCGCCTTTTGGTTGTCATCTCCCCGTGCAAGCAGGTTGATATCTTTCGCATTGATACGACTGCCTACGCTAATATCAGCCAACCCTTCTTGGCTTTGACGGCTATGCGCCACCCCCGTGCCCGATTCCACACGCAATAAATACGTGTTCGATTTCGGGTCTTTGGTTATCATTTTATTCACCGCGTTATACACGCTATAACCCTGTGCAGCCATACTCATCGCATTCGCCGCTTTCAAACGGTCGGAAGCGCGGTCATTTTTCACCGCACTTTCTATCGTGTTCAGCAAATCAATTATCGGCGATTTCACTCGGGTAAACTGCCCAATTTTTAAATCACTTTCGCTTTGGCTGTTCGCTTGGTGGTTGATGGCGTTATCAATAGTGATATGTTGTGCACTAATATCTGCCTTCTCTTTTGCCAACACTTCACTTGCCGTTTGATGATAGTCTTTGCCGGCATACACAGAAACAACGGAGTTTAGTGATGTCAGGTTGCTGCCCCGATGATTTGTGCTCTCGCCGTCTTGGTTCATACGTGTACGGTTATAGCCAAAGAAACGCTCCGTCTCCGATATGACCGCTTCGCCCACCGCATGCCCCTTGCGGGATTGGCTACCCTGTTCGGTAGTTTGTGCGGTAGTCAGGCTCACATTGCCTTCATTGGCTTGAAGACGGTTTTGACCGCCTGCCACAAACGCAGTGCCTTTAAGGGTAATGTCGCCTTGTTGTGCAATCGTTGTCGCCTTACCGCCAACTGAAATCGTGCTGCCCACTTCTTGTTGCAGCTCCGTTTCTCCGCGCTCCCGTTGCGCATTCACGCCTGCTACATATTTCGCCGTGCCATCCAGGCTAAAGCCGCCTGATTTTGTCGAGGCTTGTTGCGATTGCGTATGCACTGCCACACCAAAATCGACATTGTTTTTTGCGATAAATTGCGCATCGCCTTCTGCACTGATACGACTGCCTTGGGTGCGAATATCTCCTTCCCTTGCTTCAATGGAAAGCTTGCCACCCGCCTCAAGTGCGGTCGTTTTTGCCAACGTTTTTTGCCCGACTTGGTGTGACTCTCCCCGTTGATGTCGAAAATACGGTTGAACGCCTCGCAATGTTGCCTCAAGACTATCTGTGACAGCTTCTGATGCCGTGAGGTTTTTGCCCACATAGGTTTTCGCACTGCCTTGCGCTTCTTTTTCACGGTAGTTGTCTCTCGCTTTACCTACCGGGTCATACACCACTCCCATACCAATACCGCTTGAGGTATAACGGCGATGTTGCTCGCTTTCGTGTTGTTCATTTACGGCATTCAAATTTACGTTTTTGCCCGAAAGCAACATATCGCCGCCTGAAACAAGCTGAGAGGCATTCACATTCACATCCTCTTGAGCATTTAGCGTCAGCTTACCTTTTTCTGCAACAAATTGACTGCCGACGACAGTTTCATTATAGCCTTTTGCATCAAGATTATCGCTCGAACGCCCATACCCCACTCGGGCAGTGCTGTTTTTAACCGAGCCGGTCAACCCCGATTTTTTGTGTTTATCCCATTCTGTGCGTTGCTCACGATTAATTGCGGCCTCCACATTAAGCTTACCGCCTGCCGACAATGCCATATTCTCTGTAGCAAGAGCTTGAGTGGCAACAGCGGTTAAATCTCTGCCTGCAGTAGTAGTGACAGTTTGTCCGTGAAGTTGCGTGCCTTGTTGAATTTCACCTTGAAGATTGACATAACTCTCTCGGCTTTCGCTGCCGCCGATACGTTTGGTTTTATCTTTGTGGTATTCCTCAAGGGCGGCAGTATCGGTTTTGGTGCCTAAAGTCAGGTTTTCTGTAGCCTGAAGACGAAGTGCGCCTTTTGCTTGCAGTTCGCTACCTTGGGTATAGATATTTTTCGCACTCAGTATAGCGTCACCTTGTGTGTGTATCCGCGTAGCTTGTGCAGCACTGTTTTTCTCATGTTTACGGTGATTGCTATTACCACCTAAACGTTGCTCGGTTTCTTCCGTTACTGTGCCTAAATCAAGGTTTTGCGTGGCATGAAGTTGTGTTTTTCCTTTGCCCTTATTGATAAGATTGACGGCATTTAACGCAATGTTTTCCGCCGCAACCGTGAGACTGCCATTCTCGCCCTTTACATATAATGCCGCTTGGCGATCAACCTTCGTTGTACGATGACTGTAATCCCCGCGGTTGACCTCGCCCGTAGCCGTTGTGGAATTCAATGTGATGGCTTTGGCATTGAGCAAGAGTGCCTCTTCTGCCTCAAAACGACCACTACCTTCAATATGATTATCGGCAAAAAGTGCGGTCTGTTTTGCTGTGATTTTGCCATCGTTTTGAATATTACCCGCCTGAACCACCGTTTGTGAGCGTGCCGCGATTTGCCCTTGGTTATTCACGGTTTTATTCGTTTCAATCAGCACCTTCTCCGCTGAAATCAAGGTTGCAGAACCATCAATGCCTTCTTTTTGAAGATTATCACGCGTGAATTTCGACAAATACACTTTCGGCGCCAATACCCTTTGTTGGCTGCCGTCTTTTAATGTCACCGTCTGCGGCTCAAACCACACAATATCGGTGGTTAAGGCTTTAACTTGCTCGGCAGATAACGCCACCCCCGGAGTTAAATGAAATTGTTGTGCCACGCTCACCGCATTGTCCATCAACGCTTTATATTGCGCTTCAAAGTTAGCGTAGCGGCTGTCTTGGGGACGTCCCGTCAAATGATTTAACTGGTTGCGTACCTGTTGTTGCTCATAGTAGCCATCGCCCAAACGCTTTAACATATTTTGCGGATCAGTGCGTAACATCTTGAACATATAATCGCTGCTCAACCACTTGTTACGATCGGTAAATTGCGGGTCGGTTTCAATCAGCACTTGATTGTCCGACTGCGGATTAATTTTATATAAAGATGAGGTCGGCACATTCATGCCTTTATTGTCTTGGTTGGCTAACTCATTGGATTCAAAAGCATAATCCGTAAAAACATTCGCTACCGGTAATGTAATAGTTTTCTTATCGGTAGAGAGCCATCCTGCCGTATAACCGGAATAACGGCGATCGTATTTATTGCGCCCACTTGAGCTTTTAGATTTGCGTTTACGCAAATAGGCATATCGTTTATCGCCATATAAATCCGTATATTGTTCACCTTGCGCATTGATATTGTCTATTTGGGCATGAAGCAAACGCAACGCACCGCCTGATAAAACTTGGGATTTGTCATTAGTGAAATTATCCGAATCCACCGTTAACTCACCGTCCATCACGATTTTACCCGGTTGGGTTTTCGTTACGGTGGTGGCGCGAGTCACCTCTTTATTTACATTCGTTTCCCAAAAATTCTCAATATTCCGACCGGCATATGCCGCAATGGCTGTGTTATGTTGCTCAATCTTGTTCGACAACGCCTTAAACTGCATCGGGTTGTCTTTCATCCATTGCACATAAAGCGGTTTGATTTTTTCATCAAACTCCGCCTTCGCAGCTTGATAGCTGGCAAGTGCCTGTTCGTAATCCTTTAATTGCGCTTGATATGCCACTTTTGCTGCCTCATCCAACGAGGCTAAATTAGCGGGTTCAGTCGGTTTGATCGGTGCAACAGGGACTTTTGCTTGACTTAAAATACGTTCTACATTCGCCCGTTGTTGGGTGTGAATTCCAAACGCCTTCCATGCCGGATCGCTCGGTAGATAATAGGTTTCAGGGTGAATATCACAGTCGGTATTTTCACAAATCGTCACCGGAGGCAACAAGGATGACACCACATCACCGTTATATGGTTTTTTAAGTTCGGTAGGCAACGCTTTAACATGATAACCATTTTTGCCTCGCACGCTGTTGTACCATTCAACTAAACGTTTATCGATATGGAAAGTTGCCTCCGATTCGCCGTTCGGCACAATATAATGCCAATCCACCGGTTTTTCCGAGACAGTTTTGAGCTCAGTTTCAAAAAAGTCGTTGGTTTGTTCAATCTGTGCTACCGCCCATTTTCCGCCTTTGCCTTGCATCAAGGCACTACGATTTTGCAATAATGCTGCCTTGCCTATTGCCTGATCATTTTCATTTAATGCCGAACCAATATTGAATTCACCAAAACTCAGTATCGCTGTGGCATCATCCGTATTGCCGGAATAAAAACGACTTTGGTTTACAATGTGTTTCGCCCCCAGATCCAAGCGTTCACGCGCAGCAATCACGCCGGAAGCCAAATTACCCTCATCATCTTTTTCATCGAAGTTTTCAATTAATCCTGCGCCTAAGGCGACATTATCTCCATAGATGCGTCCCGTACCGATATTTTGAACTTCACTGCTTTTAATTAGCGTTTTTGCCGGGCTGTCATTTTTTTCTGCCTTACGCACATTAATTAAACCGCGATTCACCACTTTACCGGCAGTTTCAAGACGCACATTACCGCCAACGATTTCACCGCTGCCGCCCTGTGTTAAAGAATCCCCTTTCACATCCGCTTTTTGCTTCGCCAAGATCTGGCCATCTTGTTTTATTTCACCTTTGGCTTTGACCTGCACCGCGCCATCACGAGACACTATGCCGGCGCCTTTTGCATTGGTAATACCACCACCGGCAGCAGTTGTATTCACATCACCACTTGCCTGAATCTGCCCCGTGTTGACAATATTTCCTTGACTATCAATGTTCACCTCACCGGCAGAGGCGCCGATGTGGCCGGTGTTGCGTACACCGAGGCCTTGGCCGTTATCCACCAAATGAATTTTCTCGGCATACATGCCGCCCAATTGGCTCACATCAACGCTGTAAGCTTGCGAGTCCGCTAAAGCGCGGTCGCTTTCCACAGTGTTTTTATCGCCCACATAAACCACCGAATCATTGGTGCGATCAACTTTGTTTTTACCAGTGGTGACTTTAATGGCTTTTTTCGACCACACACCGCCATCAATTTGCACGTTTTCTGCAATGATATCGGTGTAATCCGCCTGGCGGTTATCCATGCCCTTGCCGGTCACCTTAACCTTGCCGCCGTTGACCTCATACCCTTTGAGCTCACCATTTTCTAATTGAGCTTTCCCCGTAGTCATGGTGGCGCGTCCTGCGTTAATGACACCACAACCATCGCAATGGATACCACTCGGGTTCGCAATCACAACATCAGCCTTTTGTCCGGCCACTTCTACATAGCCCTTTAACCGACTCGGAGCGGATGAATTGACTTCATTTAAAATCACCTTCGCTTCACCTGCGGCTAAATTGGGGTTGCCTTGTACCCAACCGGCCGTTTGGGTTTGTACCGCCTTACGAGCGTTGTTTAATACGGCGCCTTTTTCCGCCACATCAAATTGCGAGTATTGGTTACGCGACACGCCGCCTGCACTTGGTGTTTGAATGTTGACTTGCGGCAAGCCATTCGCCGTCTGTAACACCGTTGGTTGTTGATTACCCGGTGCCGATTTGTCTGCGCGAATCGCCATATCCGCATTAGCCAACGCAGCAGGAGAAACGAAAACAAACCCCAAGGCTAACATAATGCTGAAATGAACCGGTGTGAGAGTGCCGAATAAAGTAGAAAGTGCGGTGGCTTTTAATGTTGTTTTTATCTCTGCACTTTCAATATTTTCGCTCGTGGCTTTGCCTTTTGATTTGGCAAGTTCCGATACAACCACAAGTTGATTTAATACTTGGCTAAAAATTACTTTGTAATGTTTTTTATTCATGATGTTTCCTTAATAATAAAATCTGCTTATTTTTAAAAATACTTAAAAACGATAGCTGAGGTTAAACCCTGTTGTTACATGACTAGTTCTGAAACCTTGCGGTTTTCGAATTGGTGTGCCAACAAAATATTCATAATTTAGTCCCCAAAGATTACCGCGCATCCCCAATGCACCACCGGTTAAACTATTTCCTACTTGTAATTCTTCATTACTTGAACGGACAATGCCTCGGTCGAGTCCGAGATAAATCTCATGTCCTTTGTTCATCACATTCCATGCCAATTCGTTGCGCCAAAGCCAACCGCGCTCTCCTGAAAGCGTAAGTTCACCATCAAACCCACGTACCGTATAGCGGCCGCCAATGCTGAATTTATCTTGTTGCACGAGCGGTGATTTATTCCATTGCGCTTGCCAATAGGTATTAAAGCGCCAAGGTTGTTTTCCAATGTTGAACGGATAACTAAAATCAAGGGAGGCGGTCAAAATCCGCATTCTTGAGGTGCCTTCATTAAATCGTTCTTCCGGTGCACGAAGGGCATTATTCGCACCGGTTCCCCGTTTATAATTAGCTGAAATAGAAAATGTCGCTACGCCTACATACTGCGTGTGCGTAAGACCTAACTCCCATCCGGCTGTTCGACGACGTTGAACCTCAACTTCCGTATCATTGATATAGTTGCGGGACTTTTTCGTCCATAAGGCAATATTCGTGTAAGTTTTATGTTGTGCGCCACGGCTCAATAGACGATTTAAATTGAGCTTCATTTGTTTACTTTCGCCGGAATACTCATAAGACTCAAAAGCACCCGCAACGGTTTGATGATAGGTATAGCGAGAACCGGAAAGCGTCAGCAAATAGTTTTTCCACGGAATGGAATAATACAAGCTCAGATTATGACTGCCATAATCTCCCTCAGCCGCATCACTATGTCGTTTAAAACTGCGCGTACCGCTAATATAAAACATATCATTTAAGCGAAGCGGGTTATCCCAAGAAAAAGTAGCGGCTCCCTGTAAACGTCCGGTCGATTTGGAACCCGAATCATCTAACCCTAAGGTTAAATGAAATGGAATGCGGTGTTTATATGCCACTACAATATCTGTCTCACCCAAAGCCTCTCCAGGCTGAAGCTCAATAGTAGCGTCAGCACTTGGAACTCTCTTAAGGTTTTCTAGGCCTTGCTCAATTTCCCGCACATTCAATAAATCCCCTACAGCCATCGGCATAGCAAACCAGAGCATGCTTCTTGTCGCAAAGGGGACAGCACTTTGATCTTGTAATTGGATATGCCCCACTTTGCCCGGAATCACCGTTAATCTCAATACACCTGTACGTAAATCTTGCGGTTCCGCAACCACCCGTGTAGTCACATATCCCTGCTCAATCAAATAATTTTGAATTCGACGTAATAACACGTTAATTCCTTGAGCACCAACACAGGCCGGTAATGCAAAATCACCCTCAGAATAGACCGCACTTTTTGCCCAGGAAAATGAGCTGGGAGAAAAAGAGGTAGATTCTGAAACGGTGTGTTGATAATCGGTAAGAACAAGCTGATGAATAGGAAAACAGAGTTCTTCATTTTTTGGAAATCCAAGTGCATGTACCTTTTCACTTTCCAAGCGAACTGTCGGGGTTTTTACTTGTTGGGATTGAATTTCGGCATTTAAAATATTTTGTTGCTGTTGTTGGCGTGTATCGACTGCCTGCTGGGTGGCATCCTGTATTGAACTAGGTTCAGCAAACGCAGGTAAGATAGCTGTAGAAAGACTAAAAGCAGTGAAATAGGCAAATCTCATGTTTTATTGGTTCCATATATAATGAATAAAAATACTATTCCTTCTAAACGCCAATCACTATTGGCATTAACAGTTAAAAAAGTGCGATCGAAATTCACCACGAAAAACGACCGCACTTTTTAATGAGTGATGAGGTTAAAAACCTTCTTTCAAGCTCACCGTTAAGTTAAACACCAAATGTTCCGGGTGGCTGTCTTTGCTGTCAGCACAGAAATAGCCTTCACGTTCAAATTGGTAGCCTTTTTCTGCTTCCGCATTGCCAAGGCTTTGTTCGACAAAACCGTGTTTCACCACTAAGGACGTTGGGTTTAGCACGCTTTCGATGTTTTCTTCCGCACCCGGGTTTGGCACGGTGAAAAGGCGTTCATATAAACGGAATTCTGCCGGGTGGTTTTGCGTAGCAGAAACCCAGTGGATTACGCCTTTCACTTTGCGACCATCTGCCGGGTTTTTACCTAAGGTTTCCGGATCGTAGGTACAGAAAATGGTGGTGATTTCACCGTTGACATCTTTTTCCACACGCTCGGCTTTAATCACATAAGCATTGCGCAAACGCACTTCTTTGCCTAACACTAAGCGTTTATATTGTTTGTTGGCTTCTTCACGGAAATCTGCACGATCGATGTAAATTTCTTTGGTGAATGGCAATTGGCGTTCGCCTAATTCCGGACGATTCGGGTGATTCGGCGCAGTTAACATTTCTTCGCCTTCAAAATTTTCAATCACCACACGAACAGGATCGATAACAGCCATAGCACGCGGCGCATTTTGGTTTAAATCATCACGTATGCAAGATTCTAATGCACTGTATTCCACCACGTTATCTTGTTTGGTCACACCAATACGGCGACAGAATTCACGCAATGACGCCGGCGTATAACCGCGACGGCGTAAACCTGAAATGGTCGGCATACGCGGATCGTTCCAGCCATCTACAATGCCTTCATTGACTAATTTCAACAATTTACGTTTAGAAGTGAGCGTGCCTTCTAAATTTAAACGAGAGAATTCATATTGGTGCGGCAATGGGCGCTCAATGCTGATATTTTCCAACACCCAGTCGTATAAACGGCGGTTGTCTTGGAACTCAAGGGTACATAATGAGTGTGTAATGCGTTCGATGGCATCCGAAATACAGTGGGTAAAATCGTACATTGGATAAATGCACCATTTGTCGCCGGTTTGATGGTGGGTGGCAAATTTAATGCGATAAATCACCGGGTCGCGCATCACCATAAACGGCGATGCCATGTCGATTTTCGCACGTAAACTTGCTTTTCCTTCTGCAAATTCGCCGTTTTTCATTTTCTCGAATAACGCGAGGTTTTCTTCTACGCTACGCTCACGATACGGGCTGTTTTTTCCCGGCTCGGTTAACGTGCCGCGATATTCGCGCATTTCTTCCGGTGAGAGTTCGTCCACATACGCCAATCCTTTTTTGATCAATTCAATGGCATAGCCATAAAGCGCATCAAAATAATCGGAAGCATAACGCGGCTCGCCTTCCCATTTGAAACCTAACCATTCCACATCGGCTTTGATGGAGTCCACGTATTCCACATCTTCTTTTACCGGGTTAGTGTCGTCAAAACGGAGGTTACATAAACCGTTATATTCTTTTGCTAAACCGAAGTTTAAACAGATAGATTTGGCATGACCGATGTGCAAATAGCCGTTCGGCTCAGGTGGGAAACGGGTGTGAATGCGTTGATGTTTACCGGACGCTAAATCTTCATCAATAATTTGGGTAATAAAATTGTGCGGACGGGCATTTTCCGTCGTCTCTAAGATAGTTTCTGTACTCATAATTTTCTCAATTAAAACGCATAAAAAAATAACCGCACTATTCTACACATTTTTCCTTGAAAGCTGAAATTTATCTAAGGAATCGCAGTGTTATTTGTTTCAGCACAAGGCAAAATCTTGCGTGGACTTTTGAAATTTCTCGTGCAAAAAATTTAATTTCCCACTAAAATGCGTCACTAAATGAACGTTCATTCATTAATAATTAAGATTTCCTTAATCTTTCTCCTGTATTCTATTTTCACTGTGTCTTCTAACCCTTGAGAAAATATGACAAAAAAACATTGGATAATGGCCGCACTGGCTGCCGCGGTGATCACCGGCGGTTATTTTTTTATGAGCGATTCCACGCCTAAAACCACTTATTTAACGGAAACCGTGCAACGTGGCGACATTGAAAAAAATGTGGTGGCGACCGGCTCAATTGAAAGTGTCAACACCGTTGATGTGGGCGCGCAGGTTTCCGGTAAAGTTACCAAACTCTATGTGGCTTTAGGTCAGCAAGTGAAAAAAGGCGATTTGATTGCGGAAATTGATTCCACCACGCAAATCAACACGCTAAACACCCGAAAAGCGGCGCTTGCAAGCTACCAAGCCCAGTTTGTCGCGCGTAAAACCGCCTATGATGTGGCGCTTTCTAATTACCATCGTTTAACCAAATTGTATGCGCAAAAAGGCACGTCCTTGGACAGCTTAAACAGCGCAAAAGCGACCTTAGATAACGCCAAAGCAGAAATGAATGTGGTGCAGGAAAACATCAAACAAGCCGAAATTGAAGTAAATACCGCGGAAACCAATGTAGGCTATACCAAAATCACCTCACCGATTGACGGCACGGTGATTGCTACGCCGGTTTCTGAAGGTCAAACGGTAAACTCTAATCAAACCACGCCGACCATCGTCAAAGTGGCAGATTTAAGCAAAATGCGCATTAAACCGGAAATCTCTGAAGGCGATATTACGAAGGTGAAAGCCGGACAAGAGGTGACCTTTAGTATTTTGTCCGACAGCAAAACCCTTTATCACGCCAAAATTGAATCCGTTGATCCGGCGACAACGACGATTAGCAATAGCTCTACGTCCAGCACCACAAATTCAACGTCAAGCACCAGCAACAGCGCCGTTTATTACTACGCCAACATTATCGTGGAAAATCCCAAGAAGATTTTGCGCATCGGCATGACCACAGAAAACAACATCAAAATTGCCAACGCACAAAACGTGCTTTCTGTGTCGAATATGGCAATTCAAACGCAAAACGGCAAAACCTTTGTGAAGGTATTAAACAGTAACAACCAACCGGAACAACGTGAAGTAGAAATCGGCGTACAAAACGATTATCAAACAGAAATTAAATCCGGCGTTGCTGAAGGTGAAAAAGTCATTGTGTCACAAGTGGCTGCCGGCGAAGCTGTCGGCAATATGCGCGGCCCACGAATTTTCTAAAGTGCGGTGGAATTTTCCAATGAATATTATTGAAATGAAAAACATCAACCGCTACTTTGGTGCCGGCGAAAATCGCGTTCATATTCTGAAAGACATTTCATTGAATATTGAAAAAGGCGATTTCGTTGCCATTATCGGGCAATCGGGGTCGGGCAAATCCACCTTGATGAACATTATCGGTTGTCTAGATACAGCGACCAGCGGTTCGTACAAAATCGATGATAAAGAAACCATCGAATTAACCGCCGATCAGCTCTCCGATTTACGCAGTCAAAAATTCGGTTTTATTTTCCAACGTTACAATTTATTGAGCAGCCTTACTGCTGCAGAAAACGTGGCATTACCGGCAATTTATGCGGGCATGCCGCACAACCAACGTTTGGAACGCGCTAAACAATTATTGGAAAAACTGGGGTTAAGCGACAAATGGCAGAATAAGCCGAATCAACTCTCCGGCGGGCAGCAACAACGGGTGAGTATCGCGCGCGCCCTAATGAACGGCGGTGAAATCATTTTAGCCGATGAACCCACCGGTGCGTTGGATTCGCAAAGTGGCAAAAATGTGCTGGCCATTTTGCGCCAGCTGCACCAAGAAGGTCATACCATTATTATGGTTACCCACGATAAACACATCGCTGCCAGCGCCAATCGGATGATTGAAATCAAAGACGG
Source organism: uncultured Aggregatibacter sp. (assembly GCA_963515835.1). GTDB lineage: Bacteria > Pseudomonadota > Gammaproteobacteria > Enterobacterales > Pasteurellaceae > Aggregatibacter. The sequence continues at coordinate 51,715 of CAUPZK010000004.1, read as the reverse complement.
CGAAATTATCAGTGACACGCAAACCCAGCCGGTGAAAAGTGCGGTCAAAAATTCAGGTGTTTTTAAAGGACGTTTCGGCTTCAGCAAAGATCAGCTGATGGAAGCCTTTCGGATGTCTGTCAGTGCCATTGTGGCACATAAAATGCGTTCCCTACTCACCATGCTTGGCATCATTATTGGGATTACCTCCGTGGTGTCCGTGGTGGCGTTGGGCAATGGTTCGCAACAAAAATTTCTGGAAAATATTCGCGGCATCGGTACAAACACCATCACCATTTTTAACGGCACCGGCTTTGGTGATCGCCGTGCGGAACAAATGCAGAATCTCACTGTTAATGATGCTAACGCGCTACGCCAACAAACCTATATACAAAGCGTTACGCCGAATAGCGTGTCAAGTGGCACCTTGATTTATGCGAATAAAGCGTTTTCGACGACGTCCTTAAAAGGTGTTAGCGAAGAATCTTTTGATGTTGAAGGTTTAAAATTAAAACAAGGTCGCCTACTATCAGCGCAGGATGTCGCAGAAAACGCGCAAGTAGCGTTAATTGATGAAAGTGCCAAAAAAGCCATTTTCCCCAATGAAGATCCGCTCGGCAAAGTAGTGATGTTTAATAAACGTCCGTTACGTATTATCGGTGTCGTGACCGACCGTCAAATGGGCGGAGCCAGCAGTTCCTTGAATCTTTACGCGCCCTACACCACCGTCATGAACCGTATTTCAGGCAGTAAAAAAATTGGTTCGATTACGGTGAAAGTGGCGGAAGAGATCAACTCAACAGCGGCAGAAAAAGGCATTACGGAATTGCTGACGCTACGCCACGGCAAAAAAGATTTCTTCATCATGAACAGCGACACCATTAAACAAACTATCGAAAGCACCACCGGCACGATGAAATTGCTTATCTCCTCGATTGCCTTCATTTCATTGATTGTGGGCGGAATTGGCGTGATGAACATTATGTTGGTGTCAGTGACCGAACGCACCAAAGAAATCGGCGTGCGCATGGCAATTGGCGCAAGACAATCCAACATCCTGCAACAATTTTTAATTGAAGCCGTGTTGATTTGTTTAATTGGCGGCGTTACCGGTATTTTGCTTTCCGGTGCGATTGGATTGCTGTTTAACACCTTTATGACCGATTTCACTATGGCATTTTCCGGCAGTTCGATTATTGCCGCAGTCGCTTTTTCCAGCTTAATCGGTGTAGTATTCGGCTACACCCCGGCAAAACGTGCAGCACAATTAGATCCGATTACGGCATTAGCCCGTGAATAGATTTTGTAAAACCTAAAAATGCGGTTAAAATCGACCGCACTTTTGAGGCATAAAATAGCCCCCTTGAACCTTAAAGAAGGATAAAAAATGTTAAAAATGAAGAAACTAGCCCTTGCCGTGGTGATGGCAACAACGCTCGCCGGCTGTGCCAATATCGGCGATTCTTATCAAGCCAGCCTCGATAATTACAAACAATATGAAGACATTACCAAGCAATACAACATTAAAGACAACTGGTGGGCGCTTTATAACGATGCACAACTCAACCGCGCGGTTGAACAAGCCCTTGCAAATAACAAAGACTTAGCCAAAGCGGCAGTTTCCGTCAACCGTGCGCTGTATAGCGCCAACCTTGCCGGTGCAAGCTTGATTCCGGCCTTTAGCGGTTCGGCAAAATCCTCTGCCCAAAAAGACATTAATCATGGCGGCAATTCTGCAATTACGCATACCGGCGCGTTAAATGTATCTTATACGTTGGACTTATGGCGTCGTTTAGCAGATACCGCCGATGCGGCGGAGTGGTCACATAAAGCCACCATTGAAGACATGGAATCTACCCGCCTTTCTTTAATCAACTCGGTGGTGACAACCTACTATCAAATTGCCTATTTAAACGATGCCATTAGCACTACTCAAGAAAGCATTAAGTATTACACCGACATCAGCAACATCATGAAAAATCGCTTAGCGCAAGGGGTCGCAGACAGTGCCAGCGTAGATCAGGCGCAACAAGCGGTATTAACGGCACGTAATAATTTAATTACGCTGCAAACCAACCGCAAAAACGCAGAAAAAACCTTACGCAATTTGCTGAACTTAAAACCGGATGACGCATTAAACATCAACTTCCCGCATATTTTGAGCGTAAAAACCGTGGGCGTGAATTTAAACGTACCGGTTTCCGTGATTGCCAACCGTCCTGATGTCAAAGGCTATCAAGCCCGTTTAAGCAGTGCATTCAAAAATGCCAAAGCCACCGAAAAAAGCTGGTTCCCGGAAATCACTTTGGGCGGCAGCTTAAGCCGTAATGCCACAAATCAAATCGGCACAACTACGTTCTCCTCTATTGGCGCCGGTAACATTGGTATTACGCTGCCGTTCTTAAATTGGAACACGGTTAAATGGAATGTGAAAATTTCTGAAGCGGATTACGAAACAGCCCGTTTAAACTATGAAAAAAGTATCACCACCGCGTTAAATGATGTAGATACCAACTACTACGCATTCACTCAAGCGCAAAGCCACTTTAGCAACGTGCAACAAACGTACAATTACAACCAACGCATCACGCAATATTACCGCAACCGCTATAACGCAGGCGTGTCTGAATTGCGCGAATGGTTAACGGCGGCCAATACAGAAAAAGCCTCCCAGCTTTCTATTTTACAAGCCAAATTCAACTTGATTCAGGCTGAAAATGCCGTTTACAGCTCCATGGCAGGTTACTACTCTCGTTAAGTAAAAATGCGGTGAAAAACCACCGCACTTTCTCTTAAAAAACAAAACGGCGCTTTGTTAATCAAGCGCCGTTTTTGTTTGAGAAAAAATACGGTCGGTTTTCAGAATATTTTCAGATAAAGCACCACCATAACTAACAGCACTTAAAAATCATATAGACTCTAAATCAATATAGCTTGAAAATATACATCATCTTAATAGAATCTAACCATTGTTTTCATTTTACTGACCATCAGAGGAATCAATTATGGCAACCGTTGAAAAAATTGAAGAAAAGTTATTAAACCTTATAAATCAAGAAGATCCTTTCGCTATTGCACTTACGGGCGAATGGGGAATCGGCAAAACACATTTTTGGAAGAGTTTTTATAAAAAGAATCATAATAAATTCAAAACAAATAAATATTCTTATATTTCATTATTTGGTATTGATTCTTTAGAATCATTCAAGTATCAAATTGCTATAAATACTCACGATACAAATAAAAAAACAGACAATTTATTACCTATAAAAAAATTATTCTCATCTATTAAAGATAAAATAACCTTTCCTAAAATAGAAGTAAAAGGATTTACCCTTGCTGTTACTCAAACCATGATAAATAGCATAATATCACACTTTATTGAAGACACTGTAATTTGCATTGATGACTTTGAAAGAAAGTCAGATAAATTAGGTGCAAGAGAAATAATGGGCCTTCTAAATTTCTTAAAAGAGGAAAAGAAATGTAAAATCATTATGATTTTACATGAAGGAAAATCTGAAGAAGTAGAAATATTTAAAGAATATAAGGAAAAGGTTTTTGATGAAATTTTAAATATAGAAAATAATTTATCTATCATGAAAAGCATGATTAAAAACTATGAAGTAATGGAGGTGTATGAAAGATTCTATACTAGCATGGGAGTAAAAAATTTAAGATTTTATAAAAAAGCAAATAAAGATTATGAGAATATAATAGATTTAAATAGAAACTTGAGTCTAACAAGCAAAATAAGAATATTAGAAAATATCTTAATTATTAGAATGGTAACTGACTTAAAAAAAGTTGAACTAAAAACTGAGGAAGGAGAAAATTTTTATGTTGATAAAGATTTCCTTTTGAATCTTGATATAGAAAAAGATTTTAATAAAATAACGTCTTTTAGTAGTTACCTTAATAACTTCACTAAATTCTACGTTCTAGATGATTGGGGTAAGCTTATTCTAGAAAACCTTATGCAATATGAAATCAACAATGAAATATTAGAAAAGTTAATAAAAGAAGATCTAATATCAGAAGAAAAAATCCAAGAAAACGAAGAATTTGATCAGATACTAGATGAATATTATAGTTTAAAAGTAAAAGAAAACTTCACAGACCGATTATATAAGATAATTATAAACAGATCTAAAAGAATGAAAATAGACAGTGCATACTTTTTCTATAACTTAATTAAATATGCAGATCCAATAAAAGCCAAAAGTCTTAAAAGAGAGATTGAAAATAACATTGATAACTTCTTAAGACAAAATATTAGTCAAGAAACAAAACTTATAGACTTTATTCCATTTAAAATAAGAGAGGATGATATATTTATCGACTTCCTTGAGAATAGAATAGAAGAATATAAAAAAATACACAAATCAGAAAATATAATTACTTTACTTACCACATCTTATAACGATTATCACATCAACCAGAATATTAACTTAGACTCTATATCAAAAGAAGAATTAAGAGATCTAATATGGGTAGATCTAGATGACAAAAGATATAGAAGACGGTTTATAGCCTATATACTTCATTCTAATTTTTATAAAACCGAACATGAAAAGATTCGTCAATGGACAGTAGAAATTCTACGAGAGGAGGTTAATAATAATCCTGATAGTAAAGCACCTATCGAAATGTGGTTAAATGACACTAATGAACTAAAAAATTTAGAAAAAGATTTGCGATAACTAAAATTATAAAAGCCATCAGCCTAAACTAGATGGCTTTTTCCACCTACGCCTTTTTCAAAAACTCGGATTTCAACATAATTTTGCCGCAATCCACATTGTGATCGCCGCGAGCAAGGCGAATACCTTTAAATTTTGTGCCTTTTTTCAATACTTCGGAAGACCCTTTTAATTTCAGATCTTTGATTAACAACACATCGTCACCATCAGCTAATAAATTGCCGTTGCTGTCTTTGACAATCAGCGCATCATCGTCATGCTCTTCGACTTCGTTGCCGGTCCATTCGTGGCCGCAATCCGGGCAAACAAATTGGATGGAATCGTGATAGGTGTTTTCACCTTTGCAAGATGGACAAATTGGATATTCCATGGATTTCCTCGTTTTCAATTTCATTTTAAGGTGCGCTATTGTAGCGGAAAATCAACTGCCTTTGGGGAATAAATTATGCCTTCGTTTTCCCTTGGCCACGCATTCTAGCCAATAAACTGACGGACACAATGATCACCAAAGAGCCAAACCAGAAATGCACTGTCGGCACATTCTGCCAAAACAGCCAGTCACAAACACTAGAAAAAATGACGCCGGTAAATGCAAAAGGCGTGATGACATTTGCCGGAGCATATTTAAACGCACGCGTCAGCAAAAGTTGGAAAATTAAGCCAAAGCCGCCGACCAATAAAAGCATGACCAAGCCATGCGCTGTCGGGAGCGTCCACTGCGCCATAAAAAATAACGGTAACAAAATAGCGCCAAGCAAATGGAAATAAAAAACGATATTCTTCGGCGAATTATGCTTATTTAATTCCTGCAAACTGATAAACGCCATGGCGGCTAACGTCGCCCCGCCCAATGCCACAAAAATATAATAGGGATCTACCTCGCCATGGTGCTCGGTGAGTAAAATAATCGCTACGCCAATAAATCCCAGTACACTACAGGCAATGACTTTCAGCGGTGTGCGAGTACGCAAAACAAAGAGCAATACCGGAACGAATAACGCAGATGTATTTAATAGCAAAATAGAAATGGAAAGCGGCAAGTATTTGATGGCATAAAAAGTACATAACATGCTACCGATGCCGGCAAGGTTGCGAATTACCAAAAACGGCCATTGGCGCATTTCGACTCGGAAATCACCATCGCGAATCATAAAGGGTAACAAGAAAACAAAACCAATCAGAAAGCGAGAAAACAAAATTTCACTTGCCGGCAATTCATCCGAGGCATATTTCACGAACACGCCCATCAAGGCGATACTGATATAGGCAAGCACCATGCAAACAATGGCTTTGTGGTATGAACTGGTTATGATCTTATTCGGCATTGGCAACGTTCCTTGATTCGCAGCGCCCAAAGTGCGGTCAGTTTTTAGTGTGTTTTTCGTTTTCACCATGAAGATATTTTTCAATGTCATGCCAAAAACGTTGAAAAATTTCACCGCACTTTTCGCTCTCATTAATCGCTGTTCCCTTAATTTGAACCATCAAACCCGAATAGTCAAACGATAATTGGTAGGCGTGTAAATAAGTACGATCAGCCTCATCTCCACCATACAATTCATCTCCTAAAATCGGGCTGCCCAAACTTTTCATTGCCACACGGAGTTGATGGGTTTTACCGGTTTTCGGTTGTAAGATAAATAAACGCAAATTGGGAGCCAAGCTGTGAGACACAAAATCTGTCACTGCAGGGTTTTCTTTACTTTGGCAAAGTTTCCATGCACCTCTTCTGGCCTTTTGCATATCACCACTGATTCTGCCTTGTTTTTTCTTCGGTTTATTCGTTGCCAATGCAATGTATGTTTTCTGAATTTGGTGTTGCGCAAATTTCTGCGACAACGTCACAGCTGCTTTTTCATTTAGCGCAAGAATCAACAATCCGGAAGTAACTTTATCTAACCGATGCACCAACCAGACTTTCGACACACCAAGTTGCTGCGCTACTAATTGAGTTAACCCCACATCCGCATCATCTTTATGTACACTAATGCCATTAGGTTTATTGATCACAATAAAATCAGGGTGTCGAAATACAATTTGGAATGTCATAGGGAAATACTAGAGGGAAATAATGCCCGAAAGTATAGCACAATCGATGACGTTAGCTTTAGTGTTAAGCCTCACCGATAGGCGAAAATAGGGAAAAGTGCTATACTCTGCCACCATATAGCATTTGAAGGTGGCAACAGTGTACGAAGGATTACTCATTATTTTAGTGCCGATGTTTATCGGTTACATGGTGAAAGTGAAAAATCACGCCATTTTGCAATCTTTCGGTCGTGTGACCATGATTTTGTTGTACATGATTTTATTCACCATGGGTTTTTCCCTCGGGCAACTGGATGATTTAGCACAACAATTACCACAGATCGGCGTTTATGCCCTCACCTTTATTCTGTTTATTCAAGGCCTAAATTTCATCGGCTTATTTCTTTACGACAAGCTCCAGCCGCAGCCACTAAAACACGTTGCAGAAAAAATTGCCTCGCGTTGGCATATCATGTTGGATTCATTGAAATTATGCACGGTGGTGCTCATTGGTTTCGTGGTGGGTTGGCTTTTCAAAGGTCATTTTGCTTTACCGCACGACGCCACCACTTATGTGCTGGTTGTCATGATTTTTTGCGTGGGCGTACAATTGAGCAACAATGGCATTTCCATGCGCGCGGTATTTTTCAATAAACGCGGCTTGGCGATGGGCGTGATCTTCATGTTCACCTCATTACTTGGCGGCATTATTGCGGCTTTCGTGTTGTCAGTGCCGGTGACACAAGGTTTAGCCGTGTCCTCCGGTTTTGGCTGGTATTCGTTGTCCAGCGTGACCCTCAGTAATGCTTGGGGGCCGATTTGGGGCAGTATTGCATTTTTTAATGATTTATCACGTGAATTGATTAGCTTATTTATTATTCCGCTATTTATGCAAAACTACCGTTCAACGGCAGTGGGTTTTCCGGGAGCAACCGCCCTTGATGTCACCTTACCCATTATTCAAAAAGCAGGCAGCGTAGAAGTTTTACCACTTGCTTTTAGTTTTGGGTTTATCACAAACATTACACCGCCAATTTTGTTAATGCTTTTTACCTCAACACCTTTATAACGCGGTCATTTTTATGAATATCGAACAAATTATCGCCTACATTATTCCAGCACTTATCTGGGTTCTCACCATTGCCATTACCATTCGTTTGGTCATGAAAAAGCAATCTGTCGCCGCCATGCTATCTTGGTTAATGGTGATTTATATTTTCCCTATTGTCGGCATTGTAGCCTATTTGATCTTCGGGGAAATTAATCTCGGAAAACGCCGCGCAAGACTATTCAACCAGCTCAAACCCCAATTTATGGCGTGGTTCGACAAGCTATCGAAATGCGATAATTTAGTGAATACACAAACAGATCTACTCTATCGTTCAATTTTTGACTTAGCCAAACAACGTCTTGGCATTCCTTGTGTTTTAGGAAACGAACTGCATATTCTGGACACCCCGGAAAACATCATGCGCAGCATCATTGAAGACATCGAACGCGCAGAAAAATCCATCAATATGGTGTTTTATATTTGGTCGCCTTCTGGTTTGGTGAACGACGTCAAAGAAGCGCTTATCACAGCCTGCCAACGTGGTGTGAAAGTACGCATTTTATTGGATTCCGTAGGCAGTCGCCCGTTTTTAAAAAGTGCGGATTGCCGCGCGATGCAAGCCCAAGGGATTGAAATTGTTGAAACCTTACATGTGAATTTATTCCGCATGTTTTTCAGTCGAATCGATTTGCGTCAACATCGCAAAATTATTGTGATCGATAACCAAATTGCTTACACCGGCAGCATGAACATGGTGGATCCGAAGTTCTTCAAAAAAGACAGCAATGTCGGCGAATGGATTGATGTCATGGTACGTATCAATGGCCCTGTGTCTGCCGTTCTCAACGGTTTGCATGCGTGGGACTGGGAAATTGAAACAGGACAATCCGTGCCATTGCATATTCCTGATTGCCCGTTATTGCCTTTAGAACAAAACAATTCTCACGCTGTGCAAATTCTTGCCACCGGCCCTAGCTTTCCGGATGATTTAATGGCGCAATCTCTCGCTATCGCAATTTTTTCCGCACGGAAAAGCATTGTCATCACCTCTCCTTACTTTGTGCCAAGCCATAACATTGCAGAAGCATTACGCACAGCTGCGCTACGAGGTGTGGATGTTTCTATCATTCTGCCAAAAGAAAATGATTCGATGATGGTGCATTGGGCAAGCCGCACATTTTTTGATGATTTACTCGCCGCCGGTGTAAAAATTTATCATTTCAATAAAGGCTTACTGCATACCAAGAGCATGCTGATTGATAATAAATTAGCATTAGTCGGTACCGTAAACATGGACATGCGCAGCTTTTTATTGAATTTTGAAGTCACCATGGTGGTGGAAGATGCGGCATTTGCTAACGAAATTGCTCTGCTGCATGAAGGCTACATCAAAAATGCTGAATTGCTGAACTACGTCGAGTGGGCAAATCGTTCCGTTTATCAACGCATTATCGAAAAACTGTTTTTCCTTTTCAGCCCGCTCTTATAAAAAAGTGCGGTCATTTTTTTCTGCGTTTTTATCTCAACAAGATTTAACAGGATAATTCATGAATAAACATCTCACGTTCTATTTCGTCCGCCACGGACGTACTCTTTGGAACGAACAAGGACTATTACAAGGTTTCGGAAACTCCGCCTTAACGGAGCTTGGCATTCAAGGCGCGAAACAAACCGGTGTAGCACTTCAGCACATTCCTTTTGTTGCCGCCTATTCCAGCTGTTTACAACGAACCATCGACACCGCGCAATATATTTTAGGCAAACGTGATGTGCCGCTGTTTCAACATAAAGGGTTAAACGAGCAATATTTCGGGTCTTGGGAAGGTTTACCGGTGGAGAAATTGCGTTCTTTAGATGAGTTTAACCAAATGCTCAAAGATGCCGCAAACTACAAAGCGCAAAGCAATGGCGGAGAAACCTTTGAACAACTTGCCAAACGGGCAATGAAAGCGCTTCAAGACATTATTCAAGTACATGAACAAGGCAATATTTTGATTGTTTCACACGGACACACATTGCGTTTATTGCTTGCCTTACTTGCCGGAACAGGCTGGCAAGAACACCGCGATGAAGGCAAAAGCCAATCTTTGTTAAATTGTGCGATTAACATCGTGCACTATAAACAAAGCAATGAGACAGACGGAAAATTTATTATTGAAACCATAAATGACGCGGGACATTTAAGTTAAAAAAAGCGCCATGGGTTGTTCCTCGCGCTTTTATATGGTATTTAGCAAAATAAACTTTGATTAGGCTTGAGCTAATGTCAAAAACTCTCCCACGGTATGAAAAGATCCAAATACCAACACGGTATCATTTTTATTAGCCATTTCCACCGCACTTTTCACGCCTTCTGCCACAGAATCTAAATAACTTCCCTGCACGCTCAAATGCTGCTGAGTCGCAACCTGTTGCAACGTCACAAATAAATCCTCACCATGTTGCCCTCGATAGCCACCTAATGTGACACAACACCATTCATCGACTAATGGAAGTAAAGGTGTCAACACGCCAATGGCATCTTTGTCTTTTAAAATACCGCAAACGGCAATCACTTTTCCTTGCGATTTAGCTTTAAGTGCGGTCAGTTTTTCTGCCAAATAACGTGCTGCGTGCGGATTATGCCCCACATCAATTATCATACGCGGTAGGGCTTCCACTTCACGCTGAACCATTTGCGCTAAATGCGTTAAGCTTGCCGGCTTCATGGTTTGAAAACGCCCGGTAAGCTCCACCTCAAGCAAGGATTTTTTCACGGTTTCAAGAGAAATTTCAAATGGCAATTTTTGTACCGCCGCCAATGCAGTTGCGGCATTGGCTAACGGAATTTGGCAAAGCGGTAAATCCGCTAATAAATTCCACCGCACTTTTTCGTCTTTACGCGTGGTTTGCCATGTCCAGCTTTGCTCCTGCTGGCAAAAATGCCAATCAAGATGACGACAAAATAATTGGCAACCTAATGTTTCGGCATGCGCCAACATGCTTTGCGGAATATTGGGTTCGCCAATAATCACCAGTTTATTGGCGCGGAAAATTCCCGCTTTTTCAAACCCGATTTGATCGCGCGTAGAACCGAGGAAATCCGTATGATCAATGTCAATACTGGTAATGACCGCCATATCATTGTCCACGATATTCGTGGCATCCAAGCGACCACCCAGCCCCACTTCTAAAATTACCACATCCAATTTTGCCTGTTTAAACAAATGTAACGCAGACAACGTGCTGAATTCAAAATACGTTAATGATTGCGTTTTGTTTTGCTCAATATACGCAAAAGAAGCCGTGTGCTGTGCATCATCCAACTCGTGATTCTGAATACGAACACGTTCGTTATAACGTAACAAATGCGGTGAAGAATATACGCCAACACGATAACCAGCATTCAATAAAATGTTTTCTAACAAACGACAGGTGGTCCCTTTGCCATTTGTACCACCCACGGTAATCACGAAAGGTGCCGGCGTGAGCAAATCCAATTCTTGGGCGACAGATTTGATGCGTTCCAGCCCTAAATCAATCGCCTTAAAATGGCTGTTTTCCAAATAAGAAAGCCACTCGTCGAGTGGCGAAGTGGCTTTTAACATTGTGTTCATATTTATTCTTCAGTGATTAATTCGCTTTCCACAAAAGGAGACGGTTTATTCATCAGTTTGCTGACCAAACTCGCCAAGGTATTACGCATATCAGCACGTTTTACGATCATGTCGATAGCGCCTTTTTCCAATAAAAATTCACTGCGTTGGAAACCTTCCGGCAATTTTTCACGCACGGTTTGTTCAATAACACGTGGGCCGGCAAAACCGATTAATGCTTTTGGTTCAGCAATGTTGATATCGCCCAACATCGCGAAACTGGCAGAAACCCCACCTAACGTTGGATCCGTCAAGACGGAAATGAATGGCACGCCTTTTTCACGCATTTTAGCCAACACGGCACTGGTTTTTGCCATTTGCATGAGGGAGAAAAGGGCTTCCTGCATGCGTGCACCACCACTGGCGGAGAAGCAGACAAACGGGCAATTTTCTTCAATGGCTTTTTCTGCGGCTTTGACAAATTTCGCGCCCACTACAGACCCCATGGAACCGCCCATGAAGCTAAAGTTAGAGGCGGCAGCCACAATCGGCATATTGTATAACGTACCGTAAAATGCAATTAAGGCATCTTTTTCACCGGTCTCTTTCTGCGCGGCACTAATACGATCTTTATATTTCTTTAAGTCTTTGAATTTCAAAATATCTTTCGGTTCTAACTCTGCCGCTAATTCTTGTACGCTGTCTTGATCCAATAAGCCCAATAAGCGTTCGCGCGCATCAATTCGCATATGGTGGCCGCATTTCGGGCAAACTTCCAAATGACGTTTTAATTCTTCACGATATAGCACCTGATCACATGAGGTACATTTTGTCCACACACCTTCAGGCACATTAGCTTTGCGGGAAGAAGACGATGTATTTTTACTAAAAATTCTATCAATCCAGCTCATATTTAACCTTTTTCTCTTGATTAACAAAAAATTGTGGGCTATTAGACCATAATTTTAAAAAATTTTATAGCAATTTATACTGATCTGATTAGTCATCAAGTGCGGTCATTTTCCCGAGTATTTTTATCTGATAAAAACGTTAGAAAAACTGACCGCACTTTGCTACGCTAGCGCAAAAATCTCACAAAGGAAAACGTATGAAACCGTTATTATTAGCACTCTCTTGCGGTGTATTTTTTAATCTTGCCGAAGGACAGCAAGCAACTTCTGCCGGCAATTTTCAACCGGCGATCATCCCTAATGCGCAAGAATATGTACTTCACAGCCAATTTACGAAAAAAGATTATCGCATTCAGGTGATGCCTGTTGGTGAAGTAAAGCGTATCGGCTACTCCGTTCTTTATGTATTAGATGGCGATGCCCTTTTCCCGGCAGCTGCCAGCATGGCGCAAAATATGATGGCGCGTGCGCAAGAAACCAATGCCGTACCATTTTTAATCGTCGGCATCGGCTACCCGAATACTCAACTTCTTAATCCGACAGAACGCGCACAAGATTATACGCCGCCGTCAGAAAGTTATGACGATACCGGCGATAAAACCAATAAAAAATTTGGTGGTGCAGAACATTTTTATCGCTTTATTCAGGAAGAATTAGCACCGGATTTACATCGCCGTTTTTCAATTAACGCGGCGCAACAAAACATTTTCGGGCATTCTTATGGCGGCTTATTTAGTTTATACAGTTTATTTAATCATCCGGATGGGTTCCGCAACTATCTTATCGCCAGCCCTTCAATCTGGTGGAATCAGCAACGGATTTTGCAAGATTTACCTACATTTTCCGAACATCTGCAAAGCATAAAAGAAAAAATTGGCGTGCGTTTCACCGTTGGAGAATATGAACAAACATTGGCGCCTTATATGAAACAAGATCCCCAACGACAAAAACAGTTAGATCAGCGTGCTATGGTGACACAAGTCAACAATTTAGCGAAAAAACTGAATACGCTGCCTAATGATAAGCTAGCGGTTGTGAGTAAAATTTATCCTGAAGAAACCCATATGACCAGTGTCATGCCGGCTTTATTAGAGGGGTTGAAGTGGCTTTTTTCTCGTTGTAAAGCACAACAAGATTGTGAATTCTAACCACCAAAGTGCGGTACCTTTTTCCGTTATTTTTTAGAAGCGATTATTCACCGGAAATACTCTAAATTCGCCCTAACAATAGCAATAAAAATCAAGTACAATACGGCAATTCTATTTTGTTGCAAAAAAGGATGAGACCATGGCGCGCAAACCGGCTGAAAAAAATGAACCGGATTTTGAAAATACCTTAAAACAACTGGAAGAAATCGTCTCCCGTTTGGAAAATAACGACCTTTCTCTTGAAGAGGCATTAAAAGATTTTGAACAAGGCATCAAGCTGGCTCAGTTAGGGCAAGAACGCTTACAACAAGCGGAACAGCACATCCAAATTTTGTTACAAAAAAGCGAAAGTGCCAAACTCAGCGATTATCAAGCGGAAGAATAACGGGGCGGCAATGTATCAGTTCTCAGAAGATTTACAGCACGTTCAGCAGAGAATTAATCACTTTTTAGCAGAACAATTTGCTCACCTCGATAGCGCGCCCGCGCCTTTAGCTGAAGCCATGAAATATGGCTTGTTGTTAGGTGGAAAACGCATTCGCCCGTTTTTGGTTTACGCCACCGGCAGAATGCTCGGTGCAGATGTCGCCCCGCTCGATTATGCAGCGGCTGCCATTGAAGCCATTCACGCTTATTCATTGATTCATGATGATTTGCCTGCCATGGACGACGATGAATTACGTCGTGGTCATAAAACTTGTCACATTGCCTTTGACGAAGCCACCGCAATTTTAGCCGGTGATGCGTTGCAAGCCTTTGCCTTTGAGATTTTAACGGAGATTCCAACGCTATCGGCAGAACAAAAGCTGGCGCTCATTAAAACCTTAAGTGCCGCCTCCGGTATCAAAGGGATGTGCTTAGGCCAAAGTCTGGATTTAATATCAGAACATAAAATCATCAGTCTGCAAGAATTAGAACATATTCACTTAAATAAAACCGGTGCCTTGCTCAAAGCGGCGCTCACGATGGGCTTTATTTGCTCCCCTCATTTTGCCGACAAGGCTTTAGCACAACAATTAGAACGCTACGCCACGGCAATTGGACTCGCCTTCCAAGTGCAAGATGATATTTTAGACATTGAAGGCGATAGCGAAACCATCGGCAAAACGGTCGGTTCTGACTTGACGGCAGATAAAAGCACTTATCCGAAATTATTGGGGCTGGAAGGTGCCAAACAAAAAGCACAAGAACTTTACGAAATGGCATTAGCCGAACTGAGAGATTTACCTTTTGATACCACCGCACTTTATGCGTTGGCGGAATTTATCATTAAACGAAGAAGCTAATCCGCCCTCAAAAGTGCGGTGGAAATTAACGCTGTTTTTAGCGTGCTAAGATAGAAATTTAACGTTGGAATTGATTACCCTTTATGCAAAATTACCCCCTTTTATCCTTAATTAATTCACCTGATGATTTGCGCTTATTAAACAAAGAAAAACTCCCTCAAGTCTGCCAAGAATTGCGTGAATACCTGTTAGAATCAGTGAGCCAAAGTAGCGGTCATTTAGCCTCTGGTTTAGGCACGGTGGAACTTACTGTTGCCCTGCACTATGTTTTTAAAACGCCTTTCGATCAGTTAATTTGGGATGTGGGCCATCAAGCCTATCCGCATAAAATCTTAACCGGTCGTCGTGACCAAATGTCAACCATTCGGCAAAAAGGCGGGTTACATCCCTTCCCTTGGCGTGGTGAAAGCGAATTTGACGTGTTAAGCGTAGGACACTCTTCCACCTCGATCAGTGCAGGATTAGGCATTGCCATTGCCGCAGAACGAGAAAATGCCGGAAGACAAACGGTTTGTGTCATCGGTGACGGCGCCATTACGGCAGGTATGGCATTTGAGGCATTAAATCACGCCGGTGCGTTGCACACCAATATGTTGGTGATTTTAAATGATAACGAAATGTCTATTTCGGAAAATGTCGGCGCGTTAAATAACCATCTTGCCCGAATTTTCTCCGGTTCGTTCTACTCCACCGTACGCGACGGTAGCAAAAAAATTCTTGATAAAGTGCCGACGGTGAAAAACTTTATGAAAAAAACCGAAGAACACATGAAAGGCGTGATGTTCTCACCGGAAAGTACCTTATTTGAAGAATTGGGTTTCAACTATATTGGCCCTATCGACGGACACAATATTGATGAATTAATCGCCACATTGAGCAATATGCGCGATCTAAAAGGCCCGCAATTACTCCACATCAAAACCAAAAAAGGCAAGGGCTATACACCGGCAGAAAACGATCCTATCGGTTTCCATGGCGTGCCAAAATTCGACCATTTAAGCGGTCAATTACCTAAATCCAATGCCACCCCAACCTATTCCAAAATTTTCGGTGATTGGTTATGTGAAATGGCAGAACGAGATCCAAAACTTATCGGCATCACCCCGGCAATGCGCGAAGGTTCCGGCATGGTGGAGTTTTCTCAACGTTTCCCACAACAGTATTTTGATGTGGCGATTGCTGAACAACATGCAGTGACATTTGCAGCCGGTTTGGCGATTGGTGGATACAAGCCTGTGGTTGCGATTTATTCAACTTTCTTACAACGCGCTTATGACCAGCTCATTCATGATGTTGCCATTCAAGATCTACCGGTTCTCTTCGCTATTGACCGAGCAGGCATTGTCGGCGCCGATGGACAAACTCACCAAGGGGCATTTGATATCAGTTTCATGCGCTGTATTCCAAACCTGATCATCATGACACCAAGCAATGAAAATGAATGCCGCCAAATGCTTTATACCGGCTATCATTGCGGTAAACCTGCTGCCGTGCGTTATCCACGCGGAAATGCCGTGGGCGTTACCTTAGAACCGTTACACCCCTTAGAATTAGGGAAATCAAAGCGTGTTCGTGAAGGGAAAAAGATCGCGATTTTAAATTTTGGTACACTTTTACCAAATGCCTTGGTTGCCGCAGAAAAACTGGATGCCACCGTGATTGATATGCGTTTTGTCAAACCGTTGGATGTCACCCGTATTAACGAGATGGCCAACAACCATGAACTCCTTGTGACATTAGAAGAAAATGCGATTCAAGGCGGCGTAGGAAGTGCAGTGGCGGAAGTATTGAATCAGCAACAACACCAAGTGAAATTGTTGCAATTAGGTCTACCGGATTTCTTTATCCCTCAAGGATCGCAAGCTGAAACACTGACCGATTTAAAATTGGATGCCGCAGGCATTGAACAGCAAATCGTGGATTTTCTTGCTGAGAAATAATCCTACCGCCATAAAAAACGACAGGTGATTCAGCATCTGTCGTTTTTCTTTTTGCGATTCATCCCATTTTCTACAAAATAAAATAAATTTTTCTTTTTTATTTGAACTATTTTAAAGATACCTAGTCTTAACAATTGCTAGTGCACTGCAAATGCAGTTGTCTTTTAACGTTTTCTTATATTTAAGACCTCCCCGCTATTCAGAAATTGGATAGCGGTTTTTTCTTTTTTGGGAAAAAGGAAAAAGTGCGGTCTATTTTAGGCGAGTTTTAAAAGAGTGAATTAAAATCTGATTCTATTTCTATTACGCCGAAAACAATAAAATCGAAAAAATACGCATAAAAAAGGACGCCCTAAAGCGTCCTAATTTTTTACCTAAACTTTAACGAATTAAAGTGCAGATTTTGCTTTTTCAACTAATGCAGCAAATGCCACTTTGTCGAATACTGCGATATCAGCAAGGATCTTACGGTCGATTTCAACAGACGCTTTTTTCAAGCCGTTGATAAATTTGCTGTAAGATAAACCATTTTGACGAGCCGCAGCGTTGATACGTGCAATCCATAATTGACGGAATTGACGTTTACGTTGACGACGGTCACGATATGCGTATTGACCAGCTTTGATCACCGCTTGGAAAGCAACGCGATACACGCGTGAACGTGCACCATAATAACCTTTAGCAGCCTTAAGAACTTTCTTATGGCGTGCTCTTGCAATAACACCACGTTTTACACGAGCCATTATTTAATCTCCTATGTAATATTTTTAACTAAAATGAACTGACGTACGTTTGTGCTTATGCGTATGGCAAGCACGCTACTACTAATACTAAGTCGGACTTAGCAACCATAGATTTATGGCGTAGGTGACGTTTACGTTTTGTTGTTTTCTTAGTCAAAATATGACGTAAGTGAGATTGTTTACGCTTGAAACCACCGGAAGCAGTTTTTTTGAAACGCTTAGCAGCACCGCGTACTGTTTTAATTTTAGGCATTGTTAAATAACTCCGCATTTTTAAGTTTAAACAACATAATCAGGCGAATCGTTTTAAAGCGATTACTTGTAGGCACTGATTATTTCCAATCAAGGCAATTTAAAATTGCCCTTCTCAACGTCATTAGGCTGCGTAGTGTGCCCAATGTACCGTTGTATCTTCACCGAAGTGAAAATTCTGTTATTCAGATAAAATCTGAATCAAAAATTATTTTTTCTTAGGCGCCAATACCATAACTGCTTGACGACCTTCTAATTTCCCCGGCGCAGATTCAACCACAGAAATATCGGCTAAATCATTTTTTACACGCTCCAATACATCAAAACCGATGTCTTGGTGAGCCATTTCACGCCCCCGGAAACGTACAGTAATCTTGGCTTTATCGCCATCTTCCAAAAAGCGGATTAGGCTACGTAACTTAACTTGGTAGTCACCTTCATCTGTGCCCGGACGGAATTTTATTTCCTTCACTTGCACCACTTTTTGTTTTTTCTTCTGCTCTTTAGCTGTTTTACTCTTTTCGTAGAGAAATTTACCGTAGTTCATAATGCGGCATACTGGTGGTTCCGCATTTGGACTGATTTCTACAAGATCTAAAGCTGCGGCTTCCGCCATTTCTAATGCTTGTTGAATCGCAACAACCCCAACTTGCTCACCGTCCTGATCAATCAAGCGGACTTCTTTTACTCTAATTTCGTCATTAATGCGATTAGGGCGATTTACTGCGGGTGCTTTTTTTACGGTTTTAATAATGATATTCCTCTATTAATTAAGCCTCAAAACTGCTGTTTTACTATACAAAAACAGAAGTTAAATTCATTTTTAATGCTCTAAGAATGAGCAAAAACGGGGTGCATTTTACAGAATTTCACCACATTACGCAATAGCGGAAAACGCAGTAATTCTGCCTTTTATTTATATTCAGAAGCGATTGATTTTGTTAAAAATAGACACGCCATATTTGAGGCGGCTATTAACTAGAAAAGGTTACTGTTTAACAAATAAAAAAGTGCGGTCGTTTTTGACCGCACTTTTATGTTTTTAGGTAAGAAAACTACTCTTCACCCAACAATTTCAAGTCGCGATTTCTCACTTGTTTTTTCAGAATGTCTAAAAATTCTTCCACAGTGAATGTGCCGAGATCTTGACCTTTACGGGTACGCACTGCCACTTTGCCGGTTTCAATTTCTTTATCACCGCAAACCAGCATATAAGGCACGCGGCGTAAGGTGTGTTCTCGAATTTTGAAACCGACTTTTTCGTTACGCAAATCGGTTTTCACGCGTAAACCTGCATCAGATAACTGTTTCGCAACCTGTTGTACATACTCAGATTGAGAATCGGTGATGTTCATCACAACCGCTTGCGTTGGCGCTAACCATGCTGGGAAGAAACCTGCATATTCTTCGGTGATGATACCGATAAAACGTTCGATAGAACCTAAAATCGCACGGTGAATCATTACCGGCGTACGGCGATCATTATCTTCCGCCACATAAGACGCATTTAAACGACCCGGTAGTGCAAAGTCTAATTGGATAGTACCGCACTGCCATTCACGATCTAAGCAGTCGCGTAAAGCAAACTCAATTTTCGGACCGTAGAAGGCGCCTTCGCCTTCTTGAATTTCATATTCAAGACCATTGTGTTTTAACGCGTTGGCCAAACCTTCTTCCGCGCGATCCCACATCTCATCGGCACCAATACGTTTTTCAGGACGAGTAGATAATTTCACCTGAATATTTTGGAAACCGAAAGTACTGTAAATGTCGTAAACCATTTTAATACAGCTGGTTACTTCACTTTCAATTTGGTCTTCAGTACAGAAAATATGGGCGTCGTCTTGCGTGAAACCGCGTACACGCATTAAACCGTGTAAGGAACCGGAAGGCTCATTACGGTGGCAAGAACCGAATTCCGCCATACGAATTGGTAAATCGCGATAAGATTTTAACCCTTGGTTAAAGATTTGAACGTGTCCCGGGCAGTTCATCGGTTTGATGGCGTATTCGCGGTTTTCCGATTGGGTGGTAAACATCAAATCGCCGTAGTTTTGCCAGTGACCGGTTTTTTCCCACAACACGCGGTCCATCATGAACGGACCTTTCACTTCTTGATAATCGTATTGTTTTAATTTGGTGCGTACGAAAGTTTCCAATTCGCGGAAAATCGTCCAACCGTCGTTGTGCCAGAACACCATGCCCGGTGCTTCTTCTTGCATGTGATATAAATCCAACGCTTTACCGATTTTACGGTGGTCACGTTTTGCCGCTTCTTCTAGGCGTTGCAAATAGGCATCCAGTTGTTTTTTATCTGCCCAGGCCGTCCCGTAAATACGTTGCAACATTTTATTTTTGCTGTCACCGCGCCAGTAGGCTCCGGCAATTTTTTGTAATTTGAAATGATGGCAGAAACGCATATTCGGCACATGCGGGCCACGACACATATCAATATATTCTTGGTGATGATAAAGCGCAGGGGTTGCAGTACGTTCGATGTTTTCATCTAGGATCGCCATTTTGTATGGCTCGCCACGTTTTTCAAAAGTATCTCTTGCTTCTTGCCAACTGACCGGTGTTTTAATCACATCGTAATCGGTTTTCGCCAATTCCAACATGCGTTTTTCAAGGGCATCAATATCCTCTTGGGTTAAAGAGCGGTCTAAATCCACATCATAATAGAAACCGTTGTCGATCGTTGGGCCGATGGCCATTTTGACATCCGGGAATAATTGCTTAATCGCATGACCGAGTAAGTGCGCTGTGGAGTGACGAATAATTTCCAAACCATCTTCGTCTTTGGCAGTAATAATTTCTAATGTGCTATCTTCGGTAATCAGATCACAGGCATCTTTACGTTCGCCGTTAACACGACCAGCAATGGTCGCTTTGGCAAGGCCTGCGCCAATATTTTGCGCAACTTCTAATACAGTAATAGGTTTATCGAATTGACGTTGTGAACCGTCAGGTAAAGTAATAACTGGCATAATGCATCCTTATACAGTGGTCACCCATACGCAAGGTGGCTTGTTTCATTTAGTTAAAAAACGTTTTAAAAAAGCACCGCACTTTTATCATCCTTACAAACGGACAAGCCAAGTGCGGCGCGCAATTCTAGCATATTTTAGGATGACAACCAAATGCCTAAATTTTGACTTGAGTCACAGTAATTTTTTCTTAATCTTTTACACTAGAAACATGATTAACTGAAAAGAAGGAACAGAGTATGTGGAAGTCGATTTCTCAAGTTTTAGCTGATCAATTCGGGGCGTATTATTCCATCAAAAATAAAACCAAAATTCATACCGGCGAAATGCATGAATCTTGGATTATTGATGACGGCATTCAACCCGTCTTTGTAAAAATGAATGAAAAGTCCTACCGTTCCATGTTCCGTGCTGAAGCGGATCAGTTAATCATGTTGGCAAAAACCAATACCGTTCGAGTGCCACAAGTCTATGGCGTCGGTTGTTCACAAAATCACAGTTTTCTATTGTTGGAAGGATTAGCAATGCAGCCGAATACGCCACAAAATATGGCAGAATTTGGCGAGCAACTGGCACGCTTGCACCAATATCAAGGTTCGGAAAATTACGGCTTATCTTTTGATACCTGGCTCGGGCCGCAATATCAACCGAATGAATGGGGTTCCCATTGGGCGAAATTCTTCAGTGAACAGCGCATTGGTTGGCAATTGCAACTCTGCGCGGAAAAAAATCTACATTTCGGGGATAAAGAAGAAATCATAAAAGCCGTAGCAACCTTGTTAGCCAAACATCAACCTAAACCATCGCTTTTACACGGCAACTTATGGATTGAAAACTGTGCGAATATTTATGGGCATACGGTGACTTATGATCCGGCTTGCTATTGGGGCGATCGGGAATGTGATTTGGCCTTTACCGAATTATTCGAGCCGTTCCCACAAGAATTCTATGAAAATTACCACCGCACTTTCCCGTTAGAGGAAGGGTATCAAGCGCGGAAAATCATTTATCAGCTTTATCATTTGCTTAACTTCAGTAGCCGTTTTCATGGTAACTATGTGGCACTGGCCAATAAGCTTGTGCATGAGGTGTTACAACGTTACGAAAATCGCTAAAAGCGACACAAAAAAAGAAAGGGCTCTATGCCCTTTCTTATTATTTGAATGACGCAACCTTACATCAGCGTTCTCTCATTTTTCTTCAGCCAACGCAACGCGATATTATCAACACTCTCCTCTGCTTGCTTGCCTACTTTCTGTAGCAACGATTTTTTCACCACATATTTCACGCCAATAAGTTGTTTTTCTTTCATCGCTTGTAGCAATAAATCATCGCTGGTCATAATCTCATCCACGAGATTCAAATTTAATGCCTGTTGACCAAACCAGTGCTCACCGGTTGCCACTTGCTCTACATCCAAGTGCGGTCGATTTTGCGAAACAAATTGTTTAAATAATTGGTGGGTTTCTTCCAATTCTTGTTGGAATTTTTGTTTTCCTTTTTCGGTATTTTCTCCCAACATGGTCACGGTACGTTTGTATTCGCCTGCCGTCATCACATCCACGTCCACATCGTGTTTTTTCAATAAACGATGAATATTCGGGATCTGAGCAACAACACCGATAGATCCAATAATTGCAAAAGGCGCAGACACAATTTTATCGGCGACACAAGCCATCATGTAGCCTCCGCTTGCCGCGACTTTATCCACGGCAACCGTCAACTTGATGTTGTGCTGTTTTAAACGCATTAATTGCGATGCGGCTAAGCCATAACCATGTACCACGCCACCGGGGCTTTCCAAGCACAGCAACACTTCATCATTTGGCTTCGCCACTTGAACAATGGCGCTAATTTCTTCCCGTAATGCCGCCGTTTCCGAAGCAGAAATATCCCCTTTAAAATGCAATACATAAAGGCTTGGTTTACGTTCGGATTCCGTATCTTCGCCTTTTTTACGTTGTGCTTTTAAGGCTTTTGCTTTCGCCTTTTCTGCCTTTTTCTCTGCTTTTTCTGCCTCTTTTAATTCTTCTTCGCTGAGGTAAAAGTTGCTCAATATTTTGCTGTTTTCCTCAAATTCTTTTGATAAATCGGTAATCATCAATTCACCGTGCATATGCACTTTTTTCTGTTTCATGGCAATAATCATGGCAATCACCGCCGCAACCACCAATAACAGAGTGATCACCTCCAAAATAAACACGCCATAACCAACAAAAATATCAGACCACATAATGTTTCCTTATAAGAATAAAATAAGGTCGAGGATTATAAAGTATCGCCTATCTCAATGCCACCTTCGAACCTTGTTAAGAAAGCAGGATTTTTAACAAATCATAAATAATGCTTTTTAAAAAACCCTATTTATCTTTCTTAAATACCCGTTAAAATGACCGCACTTTTCACTTAATGATTTCAAGAAGGAAATAACATGAACAATATTCTTGTATTAAAATCCAGTATTCTGGCAGATAATTCACAAACCAATCAATTATCCGATTATTTCGTCAGTAAACTTGCCGGCAAAAATGTGGTTATTCGCGATCTTGCCGCTAATCAATTACCACATTTTGATGCAACTGCCGCAACCGCATTGCGCGGTCAACCAGCAAGCGCAGAAGAAAATGCACTTTTAGCATTATCGGATGAATTGGTTGCAGAAATTAAAAACGCAGATACGCTGATTATTAATGCGCCGATGTACAATTTCCATATTCCGACACAATTAAAAACCTATTTTGATTTTATTGCGCGCCCACGTGTGACTTTTCAATATTCAGAAAAAGGGCCAGAAGGTTTATTAAAAGGCAAAAAAGCGGTAGTGTTAGCTTCATCTGGTGGTTTTCATCAAAACCAGCCAACGGATCTAGTCACATCATACATGAAGGCTATTTTAGGCTTTATTGGTATTACCGATGTACAATTCGTTTATGCGGAAGGCATCGGCTTGGGTCCGGAAGCTATCGAAAAAGCACAAACCCACGCAAAAGAAGAAATTGATAAAATTGCGACCGCACTTTAATAACGTCAAAAATAAGAAAGCACCATAAAGGTGCTTTTTTTGTGACTAAAATTTAAAGTAAAGTGCGGTCATTTTTTACCGCATTTTTATTAATGCAGTTTTAATGATGGTCTTAAATAACGGTTCAAGTGCCCTACCACAATAATTAAACCGGTTTTAAAACAACCGTGTAATGCCGCTTGGTGCATGCGATAAAGGGAGACATACATCCATTGTGCAATTTTACCTTCAATGGTCATAGAAGAACCGCCGGTGATCTTGCCTCCTAAGGCACCAAATGCGGTAAATTCAGACAAAGACACTAATGAACCTTTGTCGTTATATTTAAAATCTTTCAATGGCTTGTTATCAAATAAAGCAATGATATTTTTTGCACAACGACTTGCCATTTGGTGCGCGGCTTGGGCTTTCGGCGGCACCGGTTTGCCATCCTCTTGCATAAAGAAACAACAATCCCCCATGGCAAAAATCGTGTCATCATTTGTGGTTTGTAACGTTTTCTTCACGACTAATTGATTAATTCGATTGATTTCCAATCCATCAAAACGTTTCGTAATGCCTGAAGTGCGAATGCCTGCCGACCATACGATTAAATCCGCCGGAATATGTTGTCCGTCTTTTGTCACCAACTGCTTTTTATTAGCTTCAACAATCATTGTATTGGTTTTGACATCCACGCCCAATTTACGAAGTTCTTCCGTAGCATCATTGGAAATACGTTCAGGTAATGCCGGTAAAATACGAGATCCCGCCTCGACTAAAGTAACTTTTAAACGACCGCTATCAATTTGCCCATAACCATAGGAAGACAAATGCTCTGCGGCATTATACAATTCGGCAGAAAGCTCAACACCCGTTGCGCCCGCCCCCACAATCGCGATATTAATGTGTCCATCTTGCACTAATTCCTGTTTACTTTCAGTCTCACCAATATCGTCTAGTGCTTGGTTTTCATGGAATTTCAGAAAAAGTCCTAACATTTTTTGTTGAAAACGCATGGCTTGTGCCGGGCTATCTAAAAAGATGCAATTTTCTTCAACACCTTTTGTGTTGAAATCATTAGATTTGCTGCCAATGGCAATCACTAAATAATCGTAAGGAATGCGGCGAGAAACCACGATCATATCACCGTCTTCATCATAAACCGGTGCCAGTTCCACATATTTATGTTGGCGATTTAAACCAACCATGGAACCTTGCTCAAAGTTAAAATAATGATTGTAAGCATGGGCACGATAACTTAATGCCTCTACGCCATCATCCAATGCACCGGTCGCCAATTCATGTAACAAGGGTTTCCATAAATGGGTTTGATTGCGATCAATTAAGGTGACATTGGCTCGTTTTTTTCGTCCCAGCTTATTACCTAGATGGGTAGCAAGTTCCAACCCGCCTGCGCCACCACCAACAACGACAATGTTTTTCATAAATACCTCTAAACTAAAAAATAAAAAGTAAAAAATTAATTAACAATATTTTAACACTGGTTTTGTAATTTTTCTTAGAGGCGATTTAGAAAAGTCAGAAAATACCTCCTTCCTGTTAGACGAATAAAAACAAAAGTGCGGTAAAAAATAGCGCCATTTTTCACCGCACTTTCCTTTCGATATTCAGTCATTCAATAGTAAAAAAGAAAAGGCAACATAATGTTGCCTTTTATCTTAGCTTTAGGAGAAAACGAAAATTAGTTTTGTGGTGCGTAATCCACGAGCAAGTAATGTTTTGCAATGTTTAAGAACGCTTCTACTTGTTCTTTTTGCCATTGCTCATCTTTGCCTAATTCTTTTGCCATGACGCTTGCCACTTTAGCTGCACTGTCAATAGCGGCACGCGCATCAAGGAACAACAAACGAACACGACGGGCAAGAACATCTTCAACGGATTGTGCCATTTCTTCACGCACCGCCCAAACCACTTCAGCAACAGTATTCGGATGTCGTGGATGAATTTTTTCCGCCATTTCCGGATGTTCAGCTTCCAATGCTTTAATTGCCGGAATGTCAGCACCGTAAATATACAAGTGATTTTTCAAATCCACTTGTTCTGCCGGAATTTTACCGTGAATCGCTAAATTCGTTGTAACACATGGTTTTTTCGCTAATTGCAGATGTATGCTTAATGCTTCATCTACAGTATCTTCGGACATTTGACGATATGTTGTCCACTTACCACCGGTAATGGTCACTAAACCACTATCGCTGACCACGACTTTGTGACTACGAGAAACTTCTTTGGTGCTTTGACCGGCCTTTTCCGGCGCGGCTAACGGACGAAGCCCTGCGAAAATACTTAACACATCATCACGTGTTGGTTTTTTCGTTAAATATTGACCGGCAGTATCTAAGATAAATTGAATTTCTTGCTCTAAAGCAGTCGGCTCATAAGACGGTTCTTTAACCAATGTATCTGTGGTACCGACCACTAATTTTTCATGCCATGGCACGGCAAACAACACACGACCATCAGAGGTTTTTGGAATCATCAATGCGTCATCACTTGGCAAGAAGGATTTATCTAATACCAAATGCACTCCTTGGCTTGGTACGACGAATTTTTTATCAGAACCGTGATCCATAGATAAAATATCATTCATGAACACACCAGTAGCATTAATCACCGCTGTACCTTGTACGCTATATTGTTCACCGCTTAATTCATCCGTAAATTTAACGCCGTTGACTTTGCCTTGTTGATCTTTAAGCAATTCGGTTACTTTCGCATAATTCAACACGGTACCGCCTTGTTCTACAACAGTTTGTGCAATATTCACCGCTAAACGGGAATCATCAAATTGACCATCTTTATACACTACGCCGTTTTTCAAATCTGCCCCATTTAAGGTTGGCAAACGTTGCATAGTCGTATTTTTACTGATAGCAATGGTTTTACCTAAACTTAAATTACCGGACAAATAATCGTATAAACCTAAACCGATGCGGTACTTCACGCTATCAATAAAATTGTAGTTAGGAATGATGAAATTTTGGTTTTTAAATAAGTGGGAAGCATTTTTTGCTAAACGACCACGTTCACGTAAAGCCTCTTTTACTAAAGCGACATCACCTGCAGCTAAATAACGCACACCACCATGTACTAATTTAGTACTACGGCTTGATGTACCTTTTGCAAAGTCATAGCCTTCCAATAACAATGTTTTGTAGCCACGTGATGCTGCATCTAAAGCAATACCTAAACCACTGGCACCGCCACCAACAACAATAAAATCCCATTGTTCTGTATTTTTTACTTTTTCAAGCTGCGTATTTCTTTGCATTTTTTCACCTCGAAGATTGATATCGAATTGTTTATTTTTAATACGAAATGTTCGTTTGTGCGCATTTTAACACGCCAAACGAAAATAAAGGTAACAAAAGAAAATATAAATTTCTGAATTTGTGATCATGATCACGATTAACACTCAATCATTCTAAAATTTACGCAAACGTTTGCTTAAACGATTAAATATTCTGTTATCATGCTCACAAATTAAACTATTTCTGTTTGCTTGGCGAAAATTTATTCATTAATTTGACGCCGCATTCTGTTTTAAAACGAAATGCTTCTCATCAATTCCTTCTCATTAAGGAGAGCTTATGGCTACAAATCACACACTGAAAGGCGCTTGTATTGCGGAGTTTTTGGGTACAGGACTTCTGATTTTCTTTGGTTGCGGTTGTGTCGCAGCAGCCAAATTAGCTGGCGCGGCGTTCGGACTTTGGGAGATTTCCATTGTTTGGGGGATAGGGGTCGCCATGGCGGTATACTGTACTGCCGGCGTATCGGGTGCCCACTTAAATCCGGCGGTAACCATTGCTTTATGGAAATTTGCCTGCTTTGACGGCAAAAAAGTGATTCCCTACATCATTGCGCAAATGGCCGGTGCATTTGTTGCCGCCGCGTTGATTTACTTACTTTATCAAGATCTTTTTGCAGCAACGGAAGCCGCACAAAATATCGTTCGCGGAGAAACCGTTGGTGTCGCTAATGTATTCTCAACCTATCCGCATCCAAACATCACGTTTTACAAAGCATTTTTAGTGGAAACTGTGATTACAGCCATTTTAATGGGGCTGATTTTAGCCTTAACCGACGATGGTAACGGCGTACCAAAAGGTCCGATGGCGCCCTTATTGATTGGTTTACTTATCGCCGTCATCGGTGGTGCAACCGGTCCATTAACCGGTTTTGCCATGAACCCGGCGCGTGACTTTGGTCCGAAATTATTCGCCTATTTTGCCGGTTGGGGCGACATCGCTCTCATCGGTGGTTTAGCAATTCCTTATTTTCTCGTCCCTTTAATTGCACCCATTGTTGGTGGTTTACTTGGTGCTTGGGGATACCAACGTTTTATCGGCAAAAATTTGCCATGCAACTGTGGCGAATCCTAATTAACCCGCTTTATTTCTATATAAGGAGAAACTCATGACTCAGGAATACATTATTGCTCTCGACCAAGGCACCACAAGCTCCCGCGCGGTTTTATTAGATAAAAATGCCAATATCGTCGAAGTGGCACAGCGTGAATTTACTCAAATTTATCCGCAAGCGGGCTGGGTTGAACATAATCCAATGGAAATCTGGGCAAGCCAAAGTTCCACATTAAATGAAGTCGTTGCTAAAGCAGGTATTACTTCCGATAAAATTGCCGCTATCGGGATTACTAACCAACGTGAAACCACGATTGTTTGGGAAAAAGAAACAGGTAAACCGATTTATAACGCAATTGTTTGGCAATGTCGTCGTACTGCCGATATTTGTACCCAATTAAAAGCTGACGGGCACGAAAGTTACATTCGTAAAACCACCGGTCTCGTGGTTGACCCTTATTTTTCCGGTACAAAAATTAAATGGATTTTGGATCATGTAGAAGGCGCCAGAGAACGGGCTGAAAAAGGTGAATTATTATTCGGTACCGTGGATACATGGTTGGTTTGGAAACTCACCCAAGGTCGCGCCCACGTCACCGATTACACCAACGCATCCCGCACCATGCTATTTAATATCCACACCAAGCAATGGGATGACAAAATGCTTGAGTTGTTAGATATTCCAAAAGCTATGTTGCCGAAAGTATGTAACTCCTCCGAAGTTTACGGACAAACCAACATTGGTGGGAAAGGTGGTGTACGGATTCCGGTAGCAGGCATTGCCGGTGACCAACAAGCGGCACTTTATGGTCATTTATGCGTAAATGCAGGCATGGCGAAAAACACTTACGGTACCGGTTGCTTTATGTTGATGAACACGGGTGAAAGAGCGGTCGAATCTAAAAACGGATTGCTCACCACCATTGCGTGCAATGCCAAAGGCGAGCCTTGCTATGCCTTAGAAGGTTCCATTTTTATGGGCGGCGCATCTATCCAATGGTTACGTGACGAATTGCTTTTAATTCACGACAGTGCTGACTCCGAATACTTTGCCACCAAAGTGAAAGATACTAATGGCGTTTATGTAGTACCTGCATTTACCGGCTTAGGCGCACCATATTGGGATCCGTATGCCCGTGGCGCGATTGTCGGCTTATCCCGTGGTGCCAACCGTAACCATATCGTTCGCGCAACGCTGGAAGCCATCGCCTACCAAACCCGTGAAGTATTAGATGCGATGCAATCGGACAGTGGCGAAAAATTAGCGGCTTTACGCGTGGACGGTGGCGCTGTTGCGAATAACTTCTTGATGCAGTTCCAAGCAGATATTTTAAATGTGAAAGTAGAACGTCCAAAAGTCCGCGAAGTTACCGCACTAGGCGCCGCCTATTTGGCAGGACTTGCCGTAGGATTCTGGAAAGATTTGGAAGAATTGCGTGGCAAGGCTATTGTTGAACGGACATTTGAACCGAAAGAAACACCGGAAAAACGCACCGCACTTTATCAAGGCTGGAAGAAAGCGGTTCAGCGTGCATTGGCGTGGGAAGAGGAATAAAAGTTTAACCATCCTACACCTTTTATAGATGGGCGAGAGATTTTCCTCTCGCCTTTTTATATGAAAGAAAGCGTTTTTTATGGAAGAAAACGGAAATGGTATTTCGCGATTTTCAAGATAAAAAATACTTAAAAAACCAACCGCACTTTTAGCTTAAAAATTCCAATCCGAACTGATACAACTGATTTTTCTTATAGCCATAAAGCTCCGCTACAATAGCCGCCGCCTTCTTCAATGGCAATTCTTGACTAATCAATTCAAGTGCTTTTACCGCTTGCGGAGAAATTTCATCATTGTTTTCTTCTTGTGTTTTTCCCTCAACAATCAGCACCATTTCCCCTTTGGTGCGATTCTGATCTTGCGCCAACCAAGCGATTAAATCGGCTAACTTGTCGCCATGGATCGTCTCCCATGTTTTAGTAATTTCACGCGCCAACACCACATAACGTTCGTTGCCAAACACGGTTTGCATATCTGCAAGGCTGTCTAAAATGCGATGGGTCGATTCATAGAAAATCAAAGTGCGGTCCTCATTCTCCACGTTTTTTAGTTTATCCAAACGTGCTTTACTTTTTGCCGGCAAAAATCCCTCAAAGCAAAAACGATCGGAAGCAACACCCGAAGCACATAACGCGGTAATTGCCGCACAGGCACCCGGCAATGGCACAACTTGAATTCCCGCTTGGCGGCATTGACGCACTAAATGAAATCCGGGATCGCTGATCAGTGGCGTGCCCGCATCTGAAATTAACGCAATATTCGTGCCTTGTGATAACTTTTCTACTAATGCGCCCGCTTTTTGTTGCTCATTATGATCGTGCAAAGCAAAAAACGGCTTTTTAATGCCATAATGGCTTAATAATAGCCCACTGTGGCGAGTATCTTCCGCAGCAATTAAATCTACTTTTTCAAAGGTTTCTAATGCCCGTTGAGTGATGTCCTGCAAATTGCCAATCGGCGTGGCGACGATGTATAAAATTCCTTTTGAATTGCTCATTTCGTGTTTCTTTTATTTGCTTTTAGTTAGTGACATAAGTAAGATCGCTCCAATTGTTTCAACAAATGGAGTAATTATGTCTATTCTATTACAACGCATTAATTTTAAAAAAGGATTCATGCCTTTTTTCTTTACGCTGTTGCTCGCCGGTTGTACCACAAGTTTTTTTGGTGGCAATACCGCCAACATGCTAAAAGAGGATGCGAATGCCAGCTCCGATTTTTATATGAATAAAATCGAACAAACACAAAAAGTGGAAGAACAACAAACCTATAAATTGTTGGCCGCTCGTGTCTTGATAACCGAAAATAAAATTCCTCAAGCACAAGCCTTATTAAATGAATTAAAAGATCTCAACCCGGATCAACTTGTCGATAAATCCCTTATTGAGGCACATATCGCGGCAGTAAAAAACGATAATAGCAGTGCAATAAACGTATTGAAAAGCGTAAATTTAGCGCAATTAAGTCCATCTCAAACCGGTCGCTATTATGCTGTAAAAGCACGCATTGCTGAAAATAAAGCAGACATTATTGAAGCAGTAAAAGCCCGTATTCAAATGGATCAAGTGCTTAGCGATGTACAAAGAAAACAAGAAAATAACGACCGCACTTGGGCGTTATTACGCAGTGCAAATCGTGGCATCATCAATAACACACAAGATGAAGGCAATCTTGCTTTAGCCGGCTGGTTGGCATTAACCCGTGCATATAACGACAATATCAATCAACCGACACAATTAAGCCAAGCACTACAAAATTGGAAAACCTCTTATTCAAACCACTCTGCGGCTTATTTATTCCCAACAGAATTGCAAGGTTTGTTTAACTTCCAACAAACTTCTTTGACCAAAGTAGCCTTACTTTTACCTTTAAGCGGTGATGGTCAAATTCTAGGCAATACAATTAAATCAGGTTTTGATGCAGCAAGAGGCGGCGACACCTCCGTTCAAGTACAATTTTATGATACCGTAGCAACACCGGTGAATGACATTATTGCGCAAGCAAAACAAGCCGGTACCCGTGCGATTATCGGTCCGTTATTGAAACAAAACGTTGATACTCTTCTCAACAACCCTTCCGCACTTCAAGATCTAAGCGTGTTAACCTTAAATGCAACACAAAATGCCCGTGCCATTGGTCAAGTGTGCTATTACGGTTTATCGCCGGAAGATGAAGCGGAATCTGCCGCAAATAAAATGTGGGCAGACGGTATTCGTGAACCGATGGTTGCCGTACCACAAAATGATTTAGGACAACGCACCGCAACGGCATTTAACATACGTTGGCAACAATTGGCGGGTACGGATGCAAATATCAAATACTACAACCAATCTGCAGATGTCGGCGTTGCATTACAAGGTCAAAATCTACAAGGATTATATGTTGTGGCCAAAAGTGATGAGTTGGCTGATTTAAAAACGGTTATTGACAACAGTGGCAATAACATCAAATTGTATGCCAGCTCACGTAGCAACTCTTCCAATAACAGCCCTGAATATCGTTTATTGATGAACGGATTACAATTCAGCGATATTCCATTCTTTAAAGATACGGATTCCGCCCAATATCAAAAAATTGCCAACAATACGAATGGCGATTACTCTCTCATGCGTTTATACGCAATGGGTGCGGATGCTTGGTTGCTCATCAATCATTTCAATGAATTACGCCAAGTACCCGGCTATCAAATTGACGGTTTAACCGGTAAATTAAGCGCCGGTCCAAACTGCAATATCGAACGCGATATGACTTGGTTCCAATACCAAAATGGTGGCATCCAGGTATTAAACTAAGTTGAACGTATGTTCTCTCTAAAACGGCAACAAGGGGCGAGATTTGAACACAAAGCTCGCCTCTTTTTAGAATCTCAAGGCTTAACTTTTCTTGCAGCCAATCAGAATTTCAAATGCGGTGAATTAGATCTCGTCATGTTAGATCAAGACACTATCGTGTTTGTAGAAGTACGCCAACGTAAAAACGATCATTTCGGTTCCGCCGTAGAAAGTGTTGATTGGAAGAAACAACAACGTTGGATAGATGCGGCAACGCTTTGGTTAGCACAACGAAAGCAAAGCTTAGAAGATACGGATTGTCGTTTCGATTTGGTTGCTTTTGGTCATTCCGAGCATGACATTCAATGGATTCCTAACTTTCTTGATTGATGACTATGTTAAATAAACTCAATGCATTATATGAAGAAAATATCAAAACGCATATTTACTCAAAAAGCTTGCTTAGCCCACAAATCGCTGAGGCCACACAGCTATTAATCAACAGTCTCTTACGCGGAAATAAAGTTATTGCTTGCGGAGAAGGTCGTTCTTACATAAACGCACAATGCTTGGTAGCAAATTTACTCAATCGTTACGAATTAAAACGCCCAAGCTTTCCCTCCGTCCTATTAAGTTTAGATAGTGCGGTCGGTTCTACTTTCGTTTCCGACAATACCTTAGAAAAGCTTTATCAACACCAATTCAATGCCATTGCACAGCAAGGTGATATTTTGGTGGTCTTTTCACCATTAGGCAATGAGAGCAATATTCTCAACATTATCACGCATGCCGTGAACAAAGAGATTAATGTGATTGTCTTAACGGGAAACA
Organism: uncultured Aggregatibacter sp.; assembly: GCA_963515835.1. Classification (GTDB taxonomy): domain Bacteria; phylum Pseudomonadota; class Gammaproteobacteria; order Enterobacterales; family Pasteurellaceae; genus Aggregatibacter. The sequence continues at coordinate 18,566 of CAUPZK010000004.1, read as the reverse complement.
GTAACGATCATATTCAAGGGATTTTAACGGAAAAGGATTTACACATTTCCGTACCAAGTTCAAAAGAAAGTCGAATTTTGGAAAATCATTTATTCATTATTAACAGCATTTGCGAACTGATTGATTTCAAACTGTTCTCACATTCGTAACTTGACAGAAAGTAAGCGTTCAAGTCACACTAACGCCAATAATCAAACATAAAAAGGAGATGACTATGTTACCAACTTCACTAAAAAAACTGGCATTCATTTTTGCCGGCGCCATGTTATTACAAGGATGTGTTGCCGCAGCTATCGGTGGTGCTGCGGTCGCCGGTGCCACTAAGGTCGCAACAGATCCAAGAACAGTGGGCACCCAAATTGATGATGAAACCTTAGAAGAAAGAGTAAAATCAGCCATCTATAAAGATCAACAAATTAAATCTGAAGCGCGCATTAGTATCACCTCATATAGCGGCCGAATTTTATTAACCGGTCAAGTACCTAATGATAATTTAAGAGAAATCGCGACATCTTTAGCTAAAGGTGTACAAAATGTAAATGATGTTTATAACGAAGTACGCGTTGGCCCCAAAGTAAACTTTTCTCAAATCAGTAAAGATGCTTGGATTACGAGTCAAATCAAATCCAAAATGCTCGTAGATTCCAAAGTCAAAACTAGTGACGTGAAAGTTATCACCGAAAATAATGAAGTCTTCTTATTGGGTAACGTCACTCATGACCAAGGCAATGCTGCGGCAGAAGTTGCCCGCAATGTCTCCGGTGTGACTAAAGTAGTGAAAGTCTTTAATTACTTGAATTAATACCTGAAAAGTGCGGTCAAAAATGACCGCACTTTTTCAACCAAACATGACTCAAACTAAAAGGGTTGAACATCTACGTTCAACCCTTTTTATATTATTCCGCCTCTCGCTCATGATCTTTTTTCAACATTTCTTCTTCGTTTAATTTCAATAAACGAGCAATCGCATTGCGATAAGAAATTTCGAGAGTTTCACGACTGGTGGCAATTACGCCTTGATCGACCAAGAAACCATCATTCACGTCATAAACCCAACCATGCAAAGACAATTTCTTGCCGTTTTTCCACGCATTTTTCACAATGGATGTGCGTCCCAAATTATATACCTGCTCCGCCACATTTAATTTAGTCAACATATCGGCACGGCGTTCCGGTGAAAGATTGCCAAGCAAATGACCATGTTTGAACCAAATATCTCGGATATGCAATAACCAGTTATTAATTAAGCCCAAATCTTTATCATTCATTGCAGCGTGAATACCGCCACAATTTGTATGGCCACAAATAATGATGTGTTCAATATTCAGCACATCCACAGCATATTGCACCACAGAGAGGCAGTTAAAGTCCGTATGAATCACTTGGTTCGCCACGTTACGATGAACAAATAATTCTCCCGGCTCCAAGTTTGTCAATTTCTCTGCCGGCACACGACTATCTGAGCAACCAATCCATAAATAATGCGGCTGTTGATGCTCGGCCAATTCTTGAAAGTAAGTGGAGTTTTCCTCTTTCATTTGTGTTGCCCACGCATAATTGTTGGCAAACAAGGTTTCTATTTTTTTCATCGCTAATCCTCTTTCCACAAAAATCAAAAGGTGCTCAGTATAGCCCAATTATTTTTTCGATAAAATTTCTTTTTATTATCCCCTCTTCTTCTATTCATGATTTAATTGTGCCCAAAATTTATGAAAAATGTGTAAGAAACCTCTAGCCACTTCGTCTAATAAATACAAAGGAATCGGCATTACACTCTTTTCAAGTTACTAAGGAGACCTTATGAAAAAATCAAAATTAGTCCTGATATTGACCGCACTTTTATCCTGTGCGGCAATCCCGACAAGTGTTATGGCAGAAAATCACGTTCAACCAACCATGGAGAAAAGCAATATGCCTGAAGCAACAAAAGATCTTCACGAGATTTATTTAGCCGGTGGCTGTTTCTGGGGCATTGAGGCTTACATGGAACGTATTTATGGTGTGGAAGATGCCGTGTCCGGCTATGCTAACGGCAAAGGTGACAAAACCAGTTATCAAATGATCGGGATTACGGATCACGCAGAAACGGTAAAAGTGACCTATGATCGCAATAAAATTTCGCTAGATAAATTACTGAAATATTATTTTCAAGTGATTGATCCGACCAGTGTCAACAAACAAGGCAACGACCGTGGCAGACAATATCGTACAGGCATTTATTATCAAGATGCTGCAGATAAGCCACTGATTGAAAAAGAAATTGCCACATTGCAAGAAAAATACAAAAACAAAATTCAAATTGAAGTGGAACCGTTACGCAATTACGTGTTAGCGGAAGACTACCATCAGGATTATTTAAAGAAAAACCCAAACGGCTATTGCCACATTGATTTGGAGCAAGCCAATAACGTCATCATTGACGAAAAAGACTACCCAAAACCAAGTGATGCGGAACTCAAAGCAAAATTAACCTCGTTGCAATATAGCGTGACGCAAAACAAAAATACCGAACACTCTTTCAGCAATGAATATTGGGATAACTTCAAACCGGGCATCTATGTGGATGTCACCACCGGTGAACCGTTGTTTTCCTCTAAAGATAAATTTGAGTCCGGTTGCGGTTGGCCGAGTTTCACCAAACCGATTGCCAAAGAGGTGGTGACCTATCAAGACGATCACAGCTTTAATATGCTCAGAACGGAAGTCATCAGCCGTAGCGGAAAAGCCCATTTAGGTCATGTGTTTGATGATGGTCCGAAAGATAAAGGCGGTTTGCGCTATTGCATTAACAGCGCCTCCATCAAATTCATTCCATTAGAAGACATGGCAAAGGAAAACTATGGCTACCTGATTAATGCGGTGAAGGAGTAAAAAATGTTTGATCAGCAATTATTAATCGGCACGGTTTTCCTTGCCGGGCTTGCCTCCTTTTTGTCGCCTTGTATCTTCCCCATTATTCCCATTTATTTTGGTATTTTGGCAAAAGGCGGTAGAAAGATTCTGAACACCTTTTTGTTTATTGCAGGCTTATCCTTAACCTTTGTGAGCCTTGGATTTAGTTTCGGTTTTCTCGGCAATTTGTTCTTTAATGACAATGTCAGAATCATTGCCGGCATTATCGTCATTATTTTAGGGATTCACCAATTAGGCATTATCAAGTTGAATTTCTTAGAAAGAACCAAAGTGGTGGAAGTAAAAACCGAAGGCAAAAGTGCCTCCTTTGAAGCCTTCTTCTTAGGGCTGACATTTAGTCTTGGTTGGACACCTTGTATCGGCCCGATTTTGGCTTCCGTGTTGGCACTTTCCGGTGACGAAGGATCTGCATTATATGGTGCAGGAATGATGTTGGTTTATGTACTCGGTTTGGCTACTCCGTTTGTGCTGTTCTCTTTGTTTTCCCAAGAATTGCTCAAACGCACTAAAGCACTGAATAAACACTTGGGTAAATTCAAAATTGTCGGTGGATTATTAATTATCGTCATGGGCGTTTTACTCATCACCAATAACTTACAATAAAAGGAAATATCAACGATGAAAAAAATTATTGCATTATTCTTACTCGCATTCAGCTTAAATAGCGTTGCTGAAGGAGAAAACACATTGAAAGACATTCAATTTAAGGACTTAAATAATAACGTGGTTACACTCGATCAAGTCACCACCAAAGGCAAACCGGTTTACGTCAAAACTTGGGCGTCTTGGTGCCCGATTTGTCTTGCCGGCTTAGCGGAAATTAACGAACTGAGTGCCGATCAAAGTAAAAATTTTGACGTTATCACCATCGTTTCTCCGGGAGCCAAAGGCGAAAAGGAGACACAAGATTTCATTGAATGGTACAAAGGGTTGGATTACAAAAACATCATTGTATTGTTAGATGAGAACGGCGAAGCCATTAAACGTGGCAAAGTGCGTGGTTATCCGTCCAGTTTAGTATTGGATGCCAATTTCACACTGCAAAAAACATTGCCGGGACATTTAGGAACAACGCAAATAAAACAGTTGATGACGAATTAATCTTCTCGCCATGAAAAAGTGCGGTGGAAATTCACCGCACTTTTTTATTCTCCTGCCATAGAGAATGGTATTTAAGGCTGATTAAACCAGGCTATATAATCAAATTGATCATAATATTTTTTACCGTTCCAACCGGAAAAAGCAAATAAATCCCCCACCTGATCATTCTGCTCAAAACCACGAATATAAAACACCGATTTCAAGTGAGGATAAGGTTTATGAGTAAACACCACTTTATTTTTAAAGGGTAAACGATCAAACGCTTCAAGTTCTTCTTCAATCATACCTTGAGGACTATCTTTATCCGTCATCATGATAAATAAATTATCCAAATTAAGGCGTTTCAAACGGCTCTCCCATTTTTCTTGGGCTTCCTGTTCACTATGATAGTGCATAAAATGAATGGGAATGTCATCTAACCAACCGATGGGATAAGGTTTATCACTTGGCTTAAAAACGAGAGTTTGCTGATGATAATGGGGCATATTTTGTAAATAACGAATAAAATCCCGTGGTTTAATAAATAAATTCACAAAAGGCGAATTAAAAGGTTCATTTAGATCATGCAAAATAAACGCACCAACACAATTACTCGACAGCACAGACATCCCGTGATTTTGTAATCGTTCTCTTAATTCGCGATTAATGGATCGTCTGTGATATTTATTGATTGCACTTCTGATTTTTGAAAATAAAAACATGATGAATTCTCTGACAACAAAAAAGTGCGGTGAATTTCTACCGCACTTTTAACTTAAACTAATATCCTTTTTGATACACCAATTCCGCCAATTTCACGCCAAGCAACGCAATATCAAAGCGTTGCTCATCGGCAATCAACCAAAATTGCATGCCGTTTTCGAGTGCGCTTAAGCCGCCAATATGCAATTTAGGCGTTTCACCGGCTTCAGCTTCCCCGTTTGTAACCGGTGTCAATGCAGATTCCTCACGATAATCCACAAGCTCATTGGCTTGCCATGCTTGAAGCTGTGCTTGCGCGTCAAATTCATACTCAGAACGCAACGTCACCATTTGCGCCATGCCATAAAATACCGGTACTTGCACTTGATGGAAAATCACATTGGATAATTGAGGAAAGATTTTCTCTACTTGCGCCGCAAGACTTGCAGTCGATTTCGGAGATGGGAACACATCAAATGCCAAGCGTTGTTGTTCTTCGTCTAATGGGATACCGTTTAACAACTGCGCCGTTTGACCGGCCAGTTTATTCACCGTATCACTATCGATATAAGATGCCGGTAATAAGGAGGTGATTAGCACCTGAGAAAGCGTATTTTCGCAGGCAAATTGTGACACAGAGAAAACAAATTGAGTAACTTGCGGATCTGGCAACGAAACAATGTTACGTTGTAATACAACTAACTGTTCATCATTAATACTTGGCACAATCAACGGCACATCATTTAACGAGGCACACACACCTTTCAAATCAATCACGACACAACCCGCTTGCGCCGCTTTAGCCATATGCACTGCGTGCGCGACATCGCCGGCAAAGAAAACATAATTGAAATCTGACCATTCCGTTTCATCTAACGGAAGTTGTTCAACACTTTTATTATTAAACCGAATGCCTTGTTCTTCACTAAAAGGGAAAAGCTCAACGACGGATAGTTTCTCAATTTCTAAACAACTCTGCTCTAATGTCTCCGCCAACTTCTCGCATAAACCAAATTCCGCGACAAGGACGACATTTAAACTTGTACTCATTTTTTTCTCCGCAGTAAAATAAACGGGCTACATTTTACTGAATTATCATGAGGAAATACAATGACACCGGCGATTGACTTACTGAAAAAATACAAAGTGCCTTTCACACTACACCATTATGATCATGACCCTAATAACATCCACTTTGGAGATGAAGCTGCTGAAAAATTAGGCATTAATCCCGACCAATCTTTCAAAACCTTATTAGTCGCAGAGAATGGTGATCAGAAAAAACTCGCCTGTTTCGTCTTACCGACCAGCCACATGTTAAGTTTGAAAAAAGCCGCAAAAGCCCTAGGTGTAAAAAAAATAGAGATGGCTGACAAAGACGCTGCGCAAAAAAGTACGGGTTATTTAGTGGGCGGCATCAGCCCATTAGGCCAAAAGAAACGGGTAAGCACGGTTATTGAACATTCCGCCTTAAACTTTGATCACATTTATGTTTCCGGTGGCAAACGCGGCCTAAGCGTGGAGCTCGCTCCGCAAGATCTAGCAAAGATCTTAAATGCGCAATTTGTGGACATTGTGGATGAGGGATAAAAGTGCGGTCGATTTTCAGCACGTTTTTATTATTTAACCCCAAGCCTCTCCCCTCACTCAAAAATGAGGGGAGACATTTTTAATGTTTCCCCCCAAATTGTCCTAAAATATTACCGTACTTTTACAGCACTAACTGCTTATTATGAAATTGTTGCAACGTGCAACGATGACCAACACTGAGAATAATCATGTTTGGGAAACGGCTGCGGATAATTTTATACAGCAATGCTTCCGTCGGTTCGTCCAGTGCTGATGTGGTTTCGTCTAAAAAAATCACATCCGGTTTCATCAAAATAATGCGGATAAACGCCACTCGTTGCAATTCTCCCGGTGAAAGAACTGCTTGCCAATCATTCACCTCATTTAAAGACGGAATGTATTTGCTCAAACGGCACTGCTCCATTGCCAACTCCAATTCACCACGTTTGGGCTCAATATTCGGGTAACAAATCGCTTCACGTAACGTGCCTTGCGGCATATACGGGCGTTGTGGCAAAAACAGACTATTGCTACACGGACGCTCTACCCGACCTTCCGTATCAAACGGATAAATCCCTGCAATGGCTTTGAGTAATGAGGTTTTCCCTGCGCCTGACGGGCCTTGAATAAGCAAGGCATCGCCATTTTGCAAATCCACGTTCAGATCCTTCAATAAGACTTTTCCGTTGCCATCTTTAATGCCGAAATGATGTAACGATACCTTATTAGCACACTCCACCGGTTGATGAATTTCTGTCCCCTCCAATTCATCTAATTTCGTAAAGAAACCATATAAACGGTTGAGGCGCGCTTGATACAAGGTAAATTCTTCATAGAACAAACGGAAAAAAGACAACGCGCGCATAAGACGATTGAAAGCTTGCACCGTTTGGTGCATATCGCCTAATTTCACCAGCCCGGCAAAGAAACGTGGCGCTTGCAACATGAGTGGCAGAATCATGGCAATTTGCGTCACGCCGGTATTAAACCCATCCAATCCCAACATGCGGCGCACAATCACCCAGCGATTGTGAATAATGGCGTGAAATTTCGCTTGTAAATTTGACCGCTCTTTTGCTTCACCACCGTAAAACGCAATACTTTCTGCGTTATCACGGACGCGAATCAGAGAATAGCGGTAATCTCCATTTAATCGTTCTTTATCAAAATTCAATTTAATCAACGGATGCCCAATCCAAACAGAAAGGGCGGTGGCGACGATAATAAAAATATAAATAAAGAACACCACGCCTTTCGGAATGGAAACGCCAAGCAACATCAATATTCCTGACAACCCCCACAGAATAATCGTAAATTCAATAGTGGACATTACGGAATTAATCAAGCCTTGCAACATGGTAACCGTGCCACTAATAAATTCGCGGGCATCTTGTTCGATACGTTGATCGATGTTATCCGGCAATTCTTTTTCGTATTTCAGACGATAATACGTTTTATGGCGCAACCAACGCATCACCATTTCATTATTCAGTTTTTCTAACCAACGAATTTCAAACAGCTGGCGTACAAAATAATTAATAATAGAATGCACGATTTTGAACATCACCAACAACGTATTCAAACCGGCAAAGAACCAGAACGCATCAGGCTTTTGTTCTTGTAATGAGGTATAAAGCCCATTATAGAAAAAAGAATTCAGCACGCTGATGCGTACTTCCAGCAAAATCAACGTCAGCAATAATAAAAGCAAACCGATGATTTTGTATGCTGAAGAGGTGTGCACACAGGGCTGTGTAATCAGCCAAAAGCGTTGCCCGAAGTCTGTTCGTTTAAGCACCCATGCCAATACTGCCAACACCGCCGAAACGCCCAAAAGTGCGGTCAAAATCCAAGATAAACTATTATTAACTTCTGTTTGCCAATCCATTTGAATATCCAAAAATAAAGGGCGTTAAACGCCCTTTAGGGATGAATGTATTTAATTAGAATTCCACTTTGGTATTAAAGATAAACTCACGTCCATACCCCAACGCCACAGGAATCAGCGTGTTTGTTGCATTGCCTGAAGTAGATGGGAAGTAGGTTTTATCCGTTAAGTTTTTACCGTTAAGTTGGAATGACACTTTCTTACCGGAGATTTTGGTATCGTAGGCAATGAAGGCGTCATACACTACGGCGTGTGTTAATTTATAAGCTTTTGCGTAACTAAGAGCGATATTAGCTGCGTTATTTGAGTTAACATAATAGGTATTCCAAGAACCTAAATAACGCGCACCACCGCCAATACGAATTTTACCAAAATTAAACTCACCCACGTTGTAAGCCAAGAATAAAGAGGCTTGATGTTTTGGTACACCTGAAAGTTGTTTACCTACAGCATTTAAGAATTTCTCATTCTCGAGTGATTTTGCATTTGTGTAAGTATAGTTGGCCGCTAAGCTTAAGTTATCGGTAAGTTGACCGTTTAAGTCAAATTCCACACCACGAGAACGTTGTTTGCCCACGATATTTAAATAGGCGTTTGCGCCGGTACCTATTGTTTCGCCGACATTGCGTTTGTCGATGTTAAACAATGAAACGGTGGCGTTGAAGTCGGCGTTTTCATATTTTGCACCGATTTCAAAGGATTTGCCTTCTTCTGGTTTTAAGCCACTATCTACTGTGGCGGCAATCGCCGATTGCGGGCGGAAAGATTCCGCGTAGTTGGCAAAGGTCGCGATATCCGGCGTGAATTTATACACTGCGCCTAGCTGATACAACAATTTGCCGTCATGTTGATCGGTGTTGCCTGTTCGGGTTCCGCCTAAACCGTGGCGACCGGCAAATTGGTCAAAATATTCATAACGCAAACCGCCGGTAACAATAACGCTATCCGTTAAATAGGCTGTATCCTGAACATAAACGCCAAGGGTTTTTAGATGGTTATATTGATAGGCATTGCCGTTGGTGTTGCTGACAGGCGACACCGGGTTGGTATAGACCGGGTTATCGATATTAATATCGGAATTGGTGAAGCCACCGTTATAAATCGGCCCAAGATCACGCATATTACGCATCGCGTCCACACCGGCCACAAAACGGTTGGCAATATTACCGATACCGAATTCACCGACAATATTTAAGGTTCCGCTGTGCACACGCTGGTCGCCGCGTTGTTGTTCGATGGCACGACGGGCGGTGCGGGTGTTCACGTTAATATTGGTAATACGCGCTTGATGATAGAAATATTCATAACGGGCATAGTTATAACCGGCGTTTAACTTCCAGTTATCGTTAAGTTTATGCTCAACTTTAAAATCAATGTTATCGGTTTTTGCCGTGGTTTCATTATTCGGCTCATCTAAACGGCGGGAGACCGGAATATTCGGCAGAGAATTTGTCGCCGTTAATAAATTCGTCCCACGATCAAATGGCTCAAGAATATCTTTATGTTCATACGCCACTAAGACTTTGGTAGCGTCATTTTCCCAAGAAAGAGAAGGCGCGTAAGTGGTGTTTTTAACTTTGCCGAAATTACGCCAATAATTTTTTTCTTGTTTGTCATAAATAAAACGATAAGCAAAGCCGTTACCTAAGCCGCCGGTAAAATCCACTTGTGTTCCCCACAAACTATGATTTCCCAATGTGCCACCAACCACATATTTCGGTGTTTGATGTGGTTTTTTCGTCACAATATTAACGACACCGCCTGGATCTTGAATACCATAAAGCACAGAGGCTGGGCCTTTTAAGACTTCGACGGTTTCCGTGGTAGCACTAAAGTTTTTGGCTGGGCCGGCCTGCAAGCCGTTACGCATAATTGAGTTATCACGATTGCCGCCAAAACCGCGTTTTTGAATGGAATCAAACATGCCGCCTAGGGTATTGGCTTGACTAACGCCACTCACATTGTAAAGCGCATCAATTAAGGATTCAGGTTTGCGATCTTTTAATAATTGGGTGGAAAGAATATTCACCGTGTTCGGTGTATCCAATACAGGCACTTCAGCTTTTGAGACCACAGACGTCCCGGTGGTTTGATAACCGTTTTGCTTAATGCCGGTATCTTCCACATTAATTTGTTCAAGATTTTCTGTTTTATTTTCCGCATAAGCTGACATGGATACCGCCGTTAAAAGTGCGGTGGAAATCACGCTTAATTTAAATTTCATAACATTACCTTTTCGAGTTAAAAAACGGCGGCATTATAGCTGAAAAGTTTTAGCTGAAAAAGAGAATTATTCTCTTTTGAAAAATAATTAAAACATGTTAAAAAACCACCGCACTTTAGATAAAAAAGCCTGTTACAACAGTAACAGGCAGTGTCTTATTTCAATTTTTCTAAGCGTGCTAACAATACTTCGTCCGGCAAACGCTGAATTTTTCGAAGACGATAAATTAATAAAATGGCGGCTAAGGTTAAACTCACGATAAAGGCAATCCAAAACCCTTTTGCTGCAATGCCACCGGTAATGATCACATCAGTGCGCGCCAAAGTGTAACCCAGTGGCATGCCGACCACCCAGTAGCAAAATAGCGTGATGTACAAAATGGCCTTCGTGTCTTTATACCCACGCAACACGCCTCCAATAATCACTTGCACCGTGTCAGAAAATTGGTATAAGGCGGCAATTAATAATAAGGTGCCTGCCATGGCAATCACATCAATGTCTTTCACAAAAATAGCTGCGATATGCTCGCGCAAAATCACCGTTAAAAAGGCAGTCACGATCGCAACCGATAATCCCACAGCCAAGGCGGAATAGGCCACCAATTTTGCCCCATGCGGTGATTTTTCGCCTAACCGTTGCCCTACGAGGATCGTGGTTGCCATGCCAATCGACATCGGCAACATAAAGATAAACGAACTGGTGTTTAATGCAATTTGATGGCTTGCCACCACATGCGCGCCAAGCGGCGATAGAAGCAAAGACGTTAATGCGAATAGCGCCACTTCACAGCACAGCGCCACTGCAATGGGAAAACCCAGTTTTAACAATTTCAGTAAGGTTGTCGGATTTGGGCGTTCCAAAATATGCTCAAATACCTTGAGATCCCGCTGATTCTTCGCGCGAATACAATAAGCCACCATGAAAAAGCACATCATCCAGTTCACGATTGCCGTGGCAATACCACAGCCTACGGCGCCGAATGCCGGCACACCGAACTTGCCGTAAATAAACATATAGTTCAGCGGAATATTGAGCATTAAACCGAGGAACGTAATCACCATGGCAGGCTTGGTTTTGGCAATGCCGTCATTTAAACAACGAAAATTCACCATCAACAAATAGCCAGGCAAGCCCCAAACCATGGCGTGTAAATAGCCACTTGTGATCTCCGCCAAACGAGGTTCCATCTCCATGTTTTGTAAGACAACATCACTGTGATAAATCAATAAACCGAGCGGAATGCAGCTAAAGAACACAATCCAGATGCCTTGACGTACCTGATGAGCAATCCGTTTACGCTGACCGGAGCCATTCAAATAGGAAATGGTCGGCGGCAAGGCAAGTAGCAAACCGTGCCCGAATAACACCAACGGCAACCAAATGGAGGCACCCACGGAAATGGCGGCCATGTCCGCTGCACTCACGCGTCCTGCCATGATAGTATCCACCATGCCCATGGAATTTTGCGCAATTTGTGCAAGTAAAATCGGTATGGCGATAGCAATTAATTTTTTGGCTTCAATATGATATTCTTTGACGAAGTTTACATTCATAAATAAATAGATTTCGAGGTCATTATGTTTACAGGCATTGTGCAAGGCACCGCACAAATTAAGGCTATTACAGAAGGGGCTAATTTTAGAACACACGTGGTGGAAATGCCACAAGAAATGCTGAAAGGATTACAAATTGGCGCGTCTGTTGCGCACAATGGCGTGTGTTTAACCGTCACGGAAATCAAAGGCAATTTGGTGAGTTTCGACTTAATGCAAGAAACCTTGAAAATCACTAATTTAGGCGCATTAAAGGCTGGTGATTTCGTCAATATCGAACGCGCCATGCAAATGGGCACAGAAATCGGCGGGCATATATTATCCGGCCATGTGTATTGCACCGCAGACATCGTTGAACGCATTCCTTCCGAAAATAACCTGCAAATTTGGTTCCAACTGCCGAATCAAGACATGATGAAATATGTGTTAACCAAAGGCTTTATTGCCGTGGATGGCATCAGTTTAACCATTGGTGAAGTTCGCGAACAACGTTTCTGCGTCAACCTGATTCCGGAAACCATTCATCGTACGTTGATTGGCAAGAAAGCGGTGGGCGAAAAAGTTAATATTGAAATCGATCCGCAAACACAAGCTATTGTGGATACGGTGGAACGTTATTTGGCGCAGAAATAACTGCAAAGTGCGGTTGTTTTTAACGGTGTTTTTTCATCAGAATTTATTAGCTAAAAAGCCCGTTTTGCTTTAGAATCAGCCATCAATTTTTTCAATGAGATTATTATGTCAATTACATTATCAACCAAACAAAAACAATATTTAAAAAGCCTTGCCCACCATTTAAGCCCGGTCGTCATGCTTGGTGGCAATGGTTTAACGGAAGGTGTGTTAGCAGAAATTGATTTGTCGCTTAATCATCATGAATTGATTAAAGTGAAAATCAACGGTTCCGATCGTGAAACCAAACAATTGATTATTGATGCTATCGTGCGTGAAACCAGCGCTGCGGAAGTACAGACTATCGGCCATGTATTAGTGTTGTATCGTCCAAGTGAAGAAAATAAAATTCAACTTCCACGTAAATAAAACAAAAGGCAAATATAAAAAAGGCAGTTACTTAACTGCCTTTTTTGTTATTGATAAAGAAGAACATTACACATACTCTACTTCAATAATTTCAAATTCAACCGCACCGCCCGGCGTAACGATATTGACGACGTCATCCACTTCTTTACCCACCAAACCGCGGGCAATCGGTGAGTTCACCGAAATTAATCCGTTTTTAATGTCAGCTTCATCATCGCCCACAATACGATAAGTTACTTCTTCATCCGTATTAGTATTAAACAACACCACGGTTGCACCAAAGATCACTTTGCCGTTATTAGGAATTTTGGTGACATCAATTATTTGGCTGTTACCGAGTTTACTTTCGATTTCTTGAATGCGTCCTTCACAGAAGCCTTGTTGTTCGCGCGCTGCATGATATTCCGCATTCTCTTTTAAGTCGCCATGTTCGCGAGCTTCTGCAATGGCTTTGATAATTTCCGGACGACGTTCATTCTTTAAATAATCCAGTTCTTCACGCAATAATTGCGCGCCACGAACGGTCATTGGAATTTTTTGCATTCTTCTTTTCCCTAAATTTAAACAAAAGAAAAACTGTGGAATCCTCAGGATTCCACAGCATAAATTAATCAGTTATGGAGGGAGAAAAGCATTTACTCCCGCGTATTCGCGTACTATTATTGTTCGCCTGAAAAAAAATAGCAACCTCAAGTCTAAATTATGTGCCAGTTTTACTCATTTCGTATGCTTAAAAAAATCTGTTTTTTCCTTGGTTTAAGCGCAACCACCTCTACTTTTGCCAACGTTGATTTAAATAATTATCTCGATAAATTGCCCGAGGGCGCAAATTTAGCTTTTATTGCCAAAAATATTAATCAAAACAAGATTGTCGCCGACTATCAAGGGCAAACCTTCATGTTACCTGCCAGTACACAAAAAGTGTTCACTGCTTTGGCGGCGAAATTAGCACTCGGCGATTCATTTCAATTTCAGACCGCACTTTTAACCAACGGGAAAGTGCAAAATGATCAACTCAACGGCGATTTAATTGTGCGTTTCACCGGCGACCCGGATCTCACCAGCGGACAATTATTCAACTTATTTGCAGAATTAAAAAAACAAAACATCAATAAAATCACCGGTAATCTGATCTTGGATACCTCCGTGTTTACCGGCCATGATCGCGGCTTAGGTTGGATTTGGAACGATCTGACCATGTGTTTTAATTCTCCACCTGCGGCGGTAAACATTGATAATAACTGCTTCTATGTGGATATTGATGCAAACCTGCCGGAGGGGCAACAAGTCAAATTTAACGTGCCGTCGCAGTATCCGATTCAAGTGTTCGGACAGGTTTATGTGGCCGGCAAAGAGGAAGCCGGCTATTGTCAATTAGATGCAGTGGTACACGACAATAACCGCTATCAAGTGAAAGGTTGTTTAGCGCGCCAAGCCAAGCCTTTTGGATTGAGTTTTGCTGTACAAGATCCCGATGCTTATGCTGCGGCAATCATTCAACGTCAGCTAAAACGCCTGAACATTGAATTTAACGGACAAGTACAACAACCCTATCGTCAGCAACAAGGACAAGTTTTAGCACAACATCTCTCAAAACCCTTGCCAGAACTCATCAAGAAAATGATGAAAAAATCCGATAACCAAATTGCCGATGCCTTGTTCCGTACTATCGCTTATCATAAATACAAGCGCCCTGCCTCCTTCCAACTGGGGACATTAGCGATGAAAAGCGTGTTATCGCAAGTAGGCATTAAATTTGGCAACAGTATTATTGCTGACGGTTCCGGGCTTTCCCGCCATAATTTGGTCGCACCACAAACCATGTTACAGGTGTTAGATTACATTGCTAAAAATGAAGACAAATTACATTTACTGGACTCGTTCCCGATTGCCGGAGTAGATGGCACCTTGAGCGGACGCGGCTCCTTAATCAATCCGCCATTAATAAAAAATGTGATAGCGAAAACCGGGGCATTAAAAGGCGTGTATAACTTGGCAGGCTACCTCACCAACGCGCGTGGAGAAAAAGTGGCATTCGTACAATTCATCAATGGATATTCTACCGGCGATTTAGAAAGCAAAACCAAACGTGCACCGCTAGTGCAATTTGAAAGCGGCGTGTATAACGCGCTCTATCAAGATTAATGTAATCGACTAAAACTAAAAAAAGTGCGGTAGATTTTCATGACGTTTTAAAACGTTTGAAAATCTACCGCACTTTTAATTGAACGACTGACTAAACCGTTACAAGATTATTTATTAATCAAACTCAAAAATTCTTTACGGGTTTCGCGATCTTCTAAGAACACGCCACCAAAGGCAGAAGTGACCGTATAGCTGTTTGCGTCTTTAATGCCACGACATTTCACACAAAAATGCGTTGCTTTCACATACACGGCAACATCGTCCGTTTCTAAAATCGTTTGGAATGCCAATAAAATTTGCTCTGTTAAACGCTCTTGTACTTGAGGGCGTTGAGCAAAAAAAGACACTACGCGATTAATTTTAGATAAACCGATGACCCATTTTTTCGGGTAATAGGCCACAGAAACCTTACCGTCGATGGTCACGAAATGATGCTCACATGTACTGGTTAATGTGACATCATTCACTAGCACCATTTCGCTAACTTTCATACGGTTAGCAATATTAGTAATCTTAGGAAAATTAGCGTAATCCAAGCCACTGAAGATTTCATCTACAAACATTTTTGCAAGACGTGACGGGGTTTCTTCAATACTGTCGTCATTTAAATCTAAACCGATTAAACGTAAAACTTCCCGCATGTGTTGTTCGATTTTTGTGCGGCGTTCATCTTTTGTTTCATTCAACACCGCCATCGGTGTTTCAATTCCTTTCTGAACCAGCGCCGTACGGACTTTCTCTGCTTCAGGTGAAATATCGTTCATTTACTGCTCCCAATAAAAATAATGCCGCATTTTAACAAAATCACCGGCAATAATAAAATGAAGATAATGACTAGCTACCATGAAAAGTTTTATTTAAAACCCATTTCAACCCGTTCTCTTACAAGTATTTTTTGAAACATCCAAAAGCCCGAGTATAATGACCGCACTTTTTTATTCTTACAAGGATTCCGTATGTTGCCGCTATCCCAAGCACTTGAACAAATGTTAAATCAACTTCCTTCACCAACAGGTATGGAAGTGTTGCCGATACATCAAGCCAGTCAACGAATTTGTGCTAAAAATGTCATTTCTCCGATTAACGTGCCTTCTTTCGATAATTCCGCCATGGACGGTTATGCCGTACGGTTGGCGGATTTACAACAATCCATGACGCTATCCGTTGCCGGAAAAGCCTTTGCCGGTGCGCCTTTTGAAGGAGAATGGACGGCACAAAGTGCGGTCAGAATCATGACCGGTGCGATGATTCCGCAAGGTGCTGACGCGGTAGTGATGCAGGAAGAGGTTCAAGTAAACGATGATGGCACGGTGACGTTTACCAGTCTGCCTAAATTGGGTCAAAACATTCGCCGCATTGGGGAAGATGTGAAACAAGGCGATGTGGTATTAAAACAAGGGGCATTACTCAATGTCGTTTCCTTACCCTTACTCGCCTCTCTCGGCATCGAAAAAGTCAAGGTTTTCCCACGCTTAAAAGTGGCCGTGCTTTCTACCGGTGATGAACTAGTGCCGGTCGGTCAACCGTTACAAGCCGGTCAAATTTATGACACGAACCGTTTCACCGTAAAACTGTTGTTAGAGAAGCTTAATTGCGATGTGTTAGATTTCGGCATTTTACCGGACAACGAAGCACAATTTGAAAAAGCCTTTTTAGAGGCGCAACAACAAGCAGATTTGGTGATCACCAGTGGTGGTGTGTCTGTGGGGGAAGCGGATTTCACTAAACATATTTTAGAAAAAGTTGGCAAAATCAATTTCTGGAAAATCGCCATTAAACCGGGCAAGCCGTTTGCCTTCGGAAAATTAGAAAAAGCGTGGTTCTGTGGTTTGCCGGGCAACCCTGTGTCAGCATTAGTCACCTTCTATCAACTCGTGCAACCGGCAATTGCCAAGTTGAGTGGTTATAGCCAATGGAAAGCGCCAATGCGTTTACCGGCAATTGCAGCAACCAATCTGAAAAAAGCGCCGGGACGCTTGGATTTTCAACGGGGTTTCTATCAACTCAACGCGCAAGGCCAAATTGAAGTGCAGCCGGTAGGCTTCCAAGGATCACATTTGTTTAGCTCCTTCGTGAAAAGCAACTGTTTTATCGTGTTAGAACAAGAACGTGGCAATGTTGCCGCGGGTGAAACCGTCACCATCGAACCGTTTAACGATTTATTACGCTAATACATTGAGTTTGCTATGGAATTAAGCCACCAAGAAGAATTGCGTTACAACCGTCAAATCGTGTTGAAAGACATTGATTTTGACGGACAAGAAATGCTCAAAAATACCAAAATGCTGGTTGTCGGTCTCGGCGGATTAGGTTGTGCCGCCGCCCAATATTTAGCCGTTGCCGGTGTGGGTCATTTAACTTTACTGGATTTCGACACCGTGGATTTATCTAATTTGCAACGCCAAGTGTTGCACGACGACAGCCGCCTTGGTATGCCTAAAGTGGAATCGGCGAAACTCTCCCTGCAACGTTTAAATCCCCATATTGAGATCAAGACAATTCATCAATTATTGAATGAACAGCAACTTCACGATTTGGTTGGCAAATTTGATGTGGTGTTGGATTGTACCGATAACGTCAGCACACGCAATCAATTAGACACGGCTTGCGCCGCCCATAAAATTCCGCTCATTTCCGGTGCCGCTATTCGTATGGAAGGGCAGGTTTCTGTTTTCACTTATGAAGACAACACACCAACTTATCATACCCTCAGCCGCTTATTCGGCGACAACGCGTTAAGCTGTGTGGAAGCTGGGGTGTTGGCACCGATTGTTGGTTTGGTTGGCTCCATTCAAGCCCTAGAAGCCATCAAAGTGCGGTTAAAAATCGGCAAGAATTTATGCGGCAGATTATTGTTGATTGATGGAATGACCATGTCGGTGAGAGAAGTTAAATTGCCGAATAGCAGCATGTAAATCACTGCAAGTGGCTACAAATAAGCAACGGCACGCATTCTCTGACACGTGCCGTTTCAAAAATCAAAAATTATTATTTTTCATTAACCTATTTTAAAACGCCCGCTTCCTCGTTTTAAAAATAACCTTTAAAATCCACCGCACTTTTATCTCTCTATTTAAATCATAAGCAATCCATTATCTTAAAAAACGGCGCCTAATGCGCCGTTTATTTTAACAACGAAAGCCTTTTTATCTCTCATTGTGCATTTCAAGATTAGAAGAATCCTTTTCGCGTTTTTTCTTTGCCGCATCATTACGTTGCTCAGCAATATTATCTAAATAGGCTTCTGTAATATCGCCGGTAACATAACAGCCGGTAAACACCGAGCAATCAAATGCTTGAATAGCCGGATTTTCTTGTTGTACGGAACCGGTTAAATCCGCTAAGTCTTGGAACACTAATTTATCAACACCAATCAGTTTGGCGATTTCATCGGTATTACGTTTATAGGCGATTAATTCGCTGCGTGTTGGCATATCGATGCCATACACAT